>WJLE01000207.1 GCA_014728655.1 Candidatus Uhrbacteria bacterium | reverse complement strand
CTTCGAGAAGTTTTTTTATATGAAACAGTCCGTCATCTTCAGAGACAAGAGCATTTTTGGGTTCGAATGGGAGAGCTTGGGTCTCCGGTTTTTCTGGTGACGCGCCATAGAGTTCTTGCGGGACATAGGGGAGATTGGCAGTGATGATGAGCGGCTTGTTGGATCGTTGCAGCCTCGTGACGGTTGGGGTGTCGAGCAGATTCGCTGGTTGCGTGGTAATCCGTTTCGACAGCTTGTACGTCTTCACATTCTTTTCTGCGACGGCAAGAGCCCGCTTGCACGAATCCGTAGCAAGGACGTTGGATTTGGGAAATTCTAACGCCGTTGTGATTGCGATTGCACCCGAACCTGTACCCACATCCCAGCACTGGAAGGTTTCGTTCGGGTCGAGATGTTTCTTTAGCATCTCAATGAATAGTTCAGACTCCGGTCTTGGGATCAGAGAGTTACGATTGACGATAAATGGACGCCCATAAAATTCTTTGTGACCGATGATGTAAGCGATCGGTTCATGGTTCTTTCGACGTTCCACGCGTTTCTCAAATCGATGCGTGAGTGCGTTACTCAGGACATCCGTGCCATGCGATACGATCCACGCCTTGTTCTGTTTTACGACATGACCCAGCAGCACCTACGCTTCTAACCAGCCCAGGTTTTGGTCTGGAGGGCATTTGGTTTTTTTGGCATGGAGCTCCTTTGCGCCCCAGGTGAGGAGATCTCGGATGGTTCTGGTCTTGTCAGACATACCTGGAGAGTGTACCATCGTCGCGCGTTTGTATCTGGTATTTCGTATCTAGTATCTGGGAAGCCCTTGGAATCATTTCAGGTCATCATAGGGACACATAGCTCAGTTGCCCTTCCCCTTCACTCATCGGCTTCGCCTCATATCATTCAGGGTCAGGGTGACATGTCTTCGTAGCTCTTGTAAGTTCAGACCATATTAGGGACATTTAGCTCAGTTGGTTAGAGCGCACGGTTCACATCCGTGAGGTCGGAGGTTCGAATCCTCCAATGTCCACCACACAAGATGCCCCCAACGGGGGTATTTTGATATGATCCATAGATGTTCCACACCTATGTCCTCAAAAGCGAGGTGACGGGAAAACGATACATCGGCTACACCCCCGATCTTTATAAGCGGTTTGAACAGCATCAGCGAGGAACGGTACCTTCGACTAAGTTTGGAATTCCTTGGACATTGGTTTATTACGAAGCCTGTTTGGATAAGGATAAAGCTGTTCAGCGTGAGAAGTATCTTAAAACGGGTTATGGTCGCAGATCTTTGAAAGATCGACTTTAAGGAGGAGGTTCACACCCGCCCGCAAGCTGCGCTTGCGCAGCGGGCGGGTCCGTGAGGTCGGAGGTTCGAATCCTGGAGTGTCCACCAGAAAAATCGATCTGTAACGGGTTGATTTTAATTCAATAATCCGTTATTACTCCGGCATGGAGAAGTTGATCATTAGGCTTGTAGAGGAACTAAAAAATGAAGTTGACGGTCTCACATATCATGAGATTGTTGATAGGGTGGGTTTGGATGTTTCTGAACGTGCTTTTGTTAAGCTTCAATTGCAAAATGCACTTGAAAATGCAGCAGTCTATCGAGATACAATAGTTTTTGAAAAGGATACAATTTTTTGCATATGTAGCGAAGGTCGCGTCAATCCGAATATTGATCTAGAGGGTGCCGAAGAAAAATTTCGCATTAAAACAGAGCTATTCTTTAGTTATCTTGATTACTTGGAGCTTCAACAAGCTAGAAAAAATGCCCAAACGTCGTTTTGGACCGCAATGATCGCAATCATTATTTCGTTAATTTCATTAGTTATCAATATCTTGTTCAATTATAATAATAGCAAGCAATTGCAGGAGCTCTATAGCGTTGACTTGAAAGGTCAGAAGGAGTTGATTCAGGGCGTTGATAATTCAAATTTGATTTTAGATTCGCTTCGTGAAAAAGTAACGAACCATTTTTCTGAAGCATCAACTTCAAGTGAAAGGGTAGGGAAATGATTGACTCACACCATGTCATCAACTAGTCTACTATTCTTATGAATGAAAAGAAGATTATTGCCGTGTCTGGCGGGTTTGATCCCATTCATATTGGGCATATTCGGATGATCCAAGAGGCGGCTGCATTGGGAGACGAGCTGGTCGTGATCATGAATAATGACCATTGGCTCAAAAAGAAAAAGGGTTATGCCTTCATGCCAGAGCATGAACGGAAGGAAATTATCGAATCGATTGCCGGTGTGGCACGTGTCGTGTTAACGGATCATGATGAGGCATGTGAGGATCGCAGTGTGTGCGAGACGTTGCGAGCAGTGCGGCCTCACGTATTTGCAAATGGCGGAGATCGGAAGCCGGATGGCGATCCTGTTCCGGAGGCGATGCTCTGTGAGGAGCTTGGCATTGAGATGGTCTATAACATTGGTCGGGGTGGAAAGGTTCAGTCGAGTTCGTGGCTGACAGCGGAAGATCGCAACGAGCGAGATTGTTTCTGTGGATCGGGTTCGAAGTACATCGATTGTCACGGGAAGGCTGCTTAGGTTGTCGGGTCATCAGGTCGTCGGGTCATCAGGTCATCAGGTCATCAGGTCGTCGGGTCTTCAGGTTTTTAGGTTATTAGATTTTCAGGTCATCAGGAAGGTAATACGCAACAACGAAGAGCATCTGAAAATTAGACAACCTGAAAAGCTGACCATCGGTCAGATTGCGTGGTAAAATG
>WJLE01000026.1 GCA_014728655.1 Candidatus Uhrbacteria bacterium | reverse complement strand
CAACCGGAACCGGAAGTGAAGTACAGCGTCCGCTGGCAACAGTGGTTGTGGGTGGACTTTTCACTTCTACCATGCTTACGCTACTCGTGCTTCCGGCGTTGTACAAGTGGTTTTCCGTACGGGTAGAACCCGGAACTGAAGTATGAAAACTTGTCAGTGAACGGACAGATCAAGGACATGGACGACGCTATGTTCTTTCTTCCTGAAAACGAGAGGAGTTCTTTCTTCCTGAAAACGAGAGGAAAATTCTCGTTTTTTCATGCGGCAGGATTCATGAAAAGCTCCTGTGTGATCAGGGATAAGCCGCGGTCCAGGAGGGCATACGCCTCCTCTATCTTGGACGGTTGCGACAGCATGCGCCTTGCTTCTTTGCGGTAAGTCTTTGTTATTACTGGATCGCAGAAATAAGAATTCGATGTCCATTTCGCCCACAGAATCCGAAAGCCCGCTTCCGTAAGTCTATATCTTTGCTTGCCTTGGATCTTTTCCACCAAACCACGTACCCGTAGTTTCTGCAATTCATAGCGGATTTGTCCCAGATTTTCGAAAAATTCACCCAGTTCTCCCCAAAGATCGCCGGTTCGAAAACCATGGGACGCATACTTCGGGTTCAGCAGTGATCGGAAGAGGGCGGCTTGACGGGACTTGCGAAGATCCGGCGCAGCAATCACGCTACCGTTGGGGTGGGGGAGAGGCTGATTGAAACGGGTGGCGTCTTCAGCAGAAAGACTGCCTGTGTCAAGATCCGCATACCGTGACAGCAAACGATCATTGCTTTCAATACCCCGCCTGAGATAATCCCGCATATAGAGCAGGTGCTTGTGTAACCCCAGCGATTTGGGGCTGTTGAATGTACTCTCAATCCGGAGTAGAAAGCCGCACTTGTTGTACGTTTTGATCGAATTGCCACAGAGCCAATGCTTGACACAGGCATGATGATCGTACAACCGATGAACGCTCCTGGTATCCTTGCGGGTTGACCGCTTCTTGAAGATCTGAACCAGGCTGTCGGGCTGTCCGACGCGCGCATACTTGTCCAGGATGCGTTCAAACACACCGGTCCCGAATCGGGACGATTTGAACAGAATGTTACTGCAAATCTCGGTCTGACTCAAGTACCAGTCATGGCGTAGTCGCGAGGGGCGGGTCGAATAGCTTCCCTTCGCAAACCGGAACAGCAGGTCCATCCAATAGTTGATCCGTTCCAGAACCTGCTGTCCGCTAAGGGAAAAGGCGATCTGCTGCACCTGCGACAGGTCTTCCACCCAGGTGAAGGCGTTCCTGTGCATCCGGTACCCGATGCCCTGCCGGTCAAGCTGCAAACGAACCGCATTGTGACCGTTGAAATAGAACTCCGCGTTGAACGGGAAATAGGTGCACAGCTTCAGGTAACAGGGACCACCGAGCAACTGGTCGTGAAAGTAGATGTAATAATGCTTCACGATCTTGCTGCACTTGTACATCTTGTCGAAGGGATCGCCGTTCTTCTTCTGCAACGTGCGCGTGGCAAACGATTGGGTACGTTCCATATCCGCGATGATGCCGTAAATGAAGTTACCTTTCCGCCTGTCCTTCTGCCGCACGTAATGCTTTTCGACATACGCCTGCTTCGCACCGTTCCGGCCGCCATCCACCGACGGCCACCAGAGAATGTCGATTCCCTGCCGCTTCGCTATCTTCTCGACGTGCGCGTTCAACTGATCGGTGAAAATGCGCATCACCCCGTTGGTGAACTTGCGGAAACCAGCATCACGAAGAAACCGGATCAGGCCCCCCGCACAGAACAGGGGATGAATATACCCGCGCACGATAACCCGGTCAAAACAGCTGTAGACGCCCCGAAGATGGCTGTCAAACTGGGAAGTGAAAGCGTTGTCCATGAGTCCGATCCAAGAGTGGGAAAGAGGATCGCTCTCAATAGGAAATCCGAAAGCAAAATGCAAGGGAAGCTAGGCGAAGACGAACTCAGGACAAGGCAGCCATTGGAACTTCAGTTCGGTAAATGTGCTGGCTTTCCATTTAGTGGCTTGGGTATTTCGAGCCTGATCTTTGCTTCGGGGTGAAGATTCTGAATTTTCCATGCCAAAGCATGCT
>WJLE01000206.1 GCA_014728655.1 Candidatus Uhrbacteria bacterium | reverse complement strand
GACGGATGCGGATGAATTTTCGGACAGTCTGAAAGGAGAATTTTCCGGTATCGGTGCGGAGATTGGAACCAAAAATGACGAATTGCAGATTATCGCTCCTTTACCGGATACGCCGGCTGAGCGGGCAGGCGTCCGTGCGCGGGATCGCATCGTGGCGATCGATGGGGAAGAATCCATTCGTATGCCGGTTGGCGAAGCCGTCATGAAGATTCGCGGGGAACGAGGCACGGACGTCGTGTTGACGTTGGGGCGGATGACCAAAAATGCCGAGGGGGATGAAGAGACGGAGTTGCTAGATGTAACCATTACGAGAGATGTCATTCATGTAGATAGCGCTACGATGACGGATCTGGAGGATGGGGTGTTTCACATCGAGATTCGTGCGTTCAACGAAGATGCGGCAGTTACATTTGCAGAATTGGTGGATGAAGCGCGATCGAACGGTATGAAATCGTTAATCGTGGATGTGCGTAATAACCCCGGCGGGTTTCTGGACCGTGCGATTACGATGACCGGGGAATGGCTCAAAGGCGAGGTTGTTGTCCAGCAACGAAAGCAGGGAAAGATCACCGACAAATTCTACGGAACCGGACGTGGTATCCTACGTGGTGTTCCCACGATCGTCCTGGTGAACGAAGGATCCGCATCCGCATCCGAGATTCTTGCCGGAGCGCTTCAGGATTATGATCTGGCCACCGTCGTTGGGATGCAAACGTTCGGAAAAGGGTCGGTTCAGGATTACATTGAGTATTCCGACGGATCCGCATTTAAAATCACCGTATCCGAATGGTTGACACCAGACGGTCGGTCCATTAACGAGGAAGGCATCGTTCCGGATGTGGAGGTAGAGATGACGAGCGAAGACTACAATGCAGACAAAGACCCCCAACTCGAAAAAGCCATCGAGCTCCTCCAGAACCCGTAAGCCAACGGCGCGTTCGGCAAAGCGAAAGCGCATCCCGCCGCGCAAGCCGTCTTCTAAACTCGGCAAGCCCGACGTTCATCGCATCAGCGCCGGTGGGATTATTTATCGTAAGAAAGGCGAGCAGATCGAGATTTTCTTTATTAAAGATCCTTATGGCCGCTGGACGTTTGCAAAAGGGAAGCAGGAATTAGGAGAGACGCTCGCAGAGACGGCAGTGCGAGAAATCCAAGAAGAAACGGGCCTTGAGGGTCTGCGCCTTGTCGCGCCTTTAGGTCGCACGAGCTTCCGTTTTAAGCGTGAAGTCGGTGTTGTGGAGACAACGGTCTACTTTTTCTTATTCGAAGCACCTACGGATGCGAAGCCGAACTTTACGGGAGAAGGGGATATCTGGCATGGAGCTTGGATGAAAGCCCATAAAGCGTTCAGCATCTCCGGGTATGGAAATCTAGATCGATTGCTTGCAAAAGCCATGCGTATCATCAACGAACAGGAGGGAATGAAGCCGGATCATATCTACCTGCCTCCGCGAAAGCGCAAACGTCCACCGCGTCCGAACCGAACACAGCGGAAGGATTTTAAATAAAAAAAGAGAGGATAAACTCTGTATTGATTGGTTACCAACTCGTTTATCCTCTCATTGTAGGTAGGGTGATACAGCTCCTGCTGTGTTAATTACGCCACATCTTTATCCCCCTTCTCCAATCCACCTCGGTAGATGACTTAGAGAAGAGAGAGGATATTCCGAACCTTGCTTGTTTACGGTTCGGATGATCCTCTCATGGAGAGTAGGGAGAGAACGCGTACTCTTGTTCATGTAAATCGCTTGTTACCCTCCCTTCTCCAATCCACCGAATCGCGTCTAACGCGATGCTGACTTAGAGAAGGGAGAGGATAAACTCCGTGTTGATTGGTTACCAACTCGTTTATCCTCTCAGAGTAGGTAGGGAGATGACGGCTGCTGCTGTGTTAATTACGACCAATCTTTATCTCCCTTCTCCAATCCACCGAATCGCGTCTAACGCAATGATGGTTTAGAGAAGGGAGAGGATACAAGTCGCTGAATGATAATAATCCTTGTTCAATCCTCTCGTAGAAGGTAGGGAGATGAGTGTTCCTCCTCAGCAATTACCACACCATTTCATCTCCCTTCTCCAGTTCACTTTGCTAGATGAACTAAAGAAGAGAGCGCTCCATAACGTCATCCCGAGCTCGACGTGGGATCCGTCGTCGCCTAGACGCTATAGAACGCAAGAAAGAATAAAAATCTTCTTGATGAAGCGATTGAAAGGACGGTACTCCAGGTACTCGATTGCTGCGAACTTTACTTTTCTGCAGATCCCTCGCCAATCGCGTTGAACGCGATACATTCAGGATGACTGTAAAGAGGTAGGGAGGGTAGTCCACTCTTTGCTGTGGTATGTGCGGTATGTCCCTCCCTTCTCCAATCCACCGAATCGCGTCTAACGCGATGATGACTTAGAGAAGAGAGAGGATAGCACCGCATTATTATTTCTATTTGATACCAAGTCCTCTCATAGATCCGCTAAGCGGATGTGGGAGTTAAACATGATTCGACGGTTTTGGCAAGACTGGTTGGCGAGGTACTGAAAACACTGACGTTTTGCGACGCAAGAGAGGGTGAGAACCCTATCCACAAATGTCATGGATTTGTAGGGGTGCTATAATCTTGCTCAATATGCCAACCAAGCGAAAATACATTTTTGTAACCGGAGGAGTCATGTCCGGCGTTGGCAAAGGAGTCGCCACTGCCTCGATTGGAGCCCTGCTTAAAGCGCGGGGTTTACGCGTTACGGCGGTAAAAATCGATCCGTATATTAATGTGGATCCGGGAACCATGAATCCCGTAGAGCATGGAGAGGTGTTCGTAACACGCGATGGCCTGGAAACGGATCAGGATATTGGGAACTACGAGCGTTTTTTGGATGAGGATCTGAACGAGTATAGCTACATGACAACGGGTAGCGTGTATTTAAGCGTGATTCAAAGAGAGCGGGCCATGGGATATGGCGGAAAGACCGTGGAGGCGGTGCCACATATACCGATGGAAGTGATCCATCGGATTAAGGCGGCCTCCAAGCATGCGCGTGCGGACGTGACCCTTATTGAGGTTGGTGGGACGGTTGGAGAGTATCAGAACATTCTTTATTTAGAGGCGGCACGAATGATGCACCTGGAACATCCAAAAGATGTGATGGTGGCATTGGTCAGTTATCTACCCGTCCCCGGAAACTTAGGGGAGATGAAATCTAAACCCACGCAATACGCCTGTCGGACACTGAACGGCGTCGGATTGCAGCCCGATATGGTCATCTGCCGCTCCACGCATGCGGTGGATGAGGTGCGAAAACGGAAGTTAAGTGTGAACTGCAATGT
>WJLE01000205.1 GCA_014728655.1 Candidatus Uhrbacteria bacterium | reverse complement strand
GGCGGTATCTGCGCGTCAGACTAACCGCTACAGAGGAGAAGGGCCGCCGTTATTTAGTCCGCCAGGTAGCTGGTCGATTGAATAAGGTGCCCTTCGACGTCTGTGTATTCATCAGTAAACGGCACCCTAGGGATCCACGCCCTAAGCCTAGATTCGACACCTAAAACAACACCGAGGCACGTGACACTAAACCCGGCATTTTGAGCACTTGAACCTTAACAAGCGAGCCAAATATCCGCGCTTAAGCCCTGCTATAGACTGACACCGGGCAGTAGTTCACCAACGCTGTGACCCCGAAGCACGGCTTCGGCGCAGCATCACAGATGCAGATGAGGCTGCCATTCAGTGAAACGGACTATCCTCGTGAATGCAACGGCTCTCACAAGAGGGCGGGCCACGCACGGCGGGCTACCAGAAAGCCGCACGCACCGCGAGGACAGCACCGCCAACCGAATGGATGTCAGGTTGCGCTAACCGCATACTGTTCAGGAGACGGCCAATCCAGGGCCGTCAAAATTTGTTGTTGTTCAGAACTCACCGTCGCTAACTGTCGTTGCTGACTGCCATCGTTCCATATGACATCCACCGCTTGTAAGGAGGCAAACTCACGGACAAGCCGCGTTGTGGTCGAGGCCAAGCCACGTTGGCGACACGCCCGTTCGAGAATCGCCCCGACGAGGAGGGCCAACAAGGTAATCGCCACCAGGCCTTCCAGACGGGCGTCACTGCGGACGAAAAGGGGTCGCACCTGCAAAGGCCCCTTTGTATGCCGGAAGCGCTTCTCAACCCCATCCTGTCCTTTGAAAAGCGTCAAAGCCGTGCTTGCATCCAGATGCTCCGCGTTCGTAGCGAGCGCATAGCGACCATCCAGCATTTGGGCGCGTGCTAATCGGTCATGGTTGATGTGAAAAAAGAGCTGCAGGGCTTCATCCTGACCCGCTAACTGAATATCGACAAGGCCTTTAGCTTGGTTGCCCTGTTGGACACTTATCAGGCGTTGCTCAACATAGTGGCGTTTCTTGTACCGCCGGGTGTTGAGTTTGGCTTGGATGCCAGCCAATTTGTCCAGTAACCGCTTCAGATGGGTTTTGCGCTTCTGCGCATCCAGCCGGTGCTTGCCCGCACTCCAGACGACCAAGGCCCGATCGGTGAAGCGCCGCTCGGGTGTCTCAACGGTGAACGGGCGCCACACGCCCTGATAGGGTTCAAAATGTGGATCGTGTGGCTTGATCCGTTTAGGCCGATAGGCCAGCGGATGACGGGCTAACTCCTCAGACCCTACACTGCGCAATACCCTTGTCGCTGCTGTGCCATTGGGCAGAGGACCTAAGTAGTAGAGTTGGTGGTGATGACAGGCCGCCACGGCCTCTGCGGTGACCATCTTGCAGTCACTGACCAGAATTGGGCGCAACTGCCGATCTGCGAGTTCCGGACGGCGCAGGAACTGCAACAGATGCTGGAGATGCGGTATCGGGCGGCAGATATCAGCCGTATTCCCCGGCAGCGGCTGGTACAATAGAGGCACATAGCCATCGTGGGTGACATCCGCTTCAAGATTGAGTTGCTTACAGTCTGGGCGATGATCCCGGCTGTAGCCGTAGGTGATCAGTGCACTATCAGTGTACGCGCCTTCAAAGTAGAGGGACGTGATATCCCAATGCAGCACGTTGAGGTCCAGGGCGTAGACCTCGATAGCCCGCGTTACAACTCGGGCCCACACCTCACCCCAATAGGGATGAAGACGGTCCAAAGCCCGACCCAGGCGATTGTCGTAGACTTTGTCGACGGGAATCTTCAAGACTTCAGGAAGCACTGTCCCGCTCAACCACGTATGGACGTGATACAGTGGCTGGGGGGCCAGCAGGCGATTCAACACCAGCAGGGTGACGATGCGCCCCAGATCAATGTCAGCGGCGCTGGGCACTACCGCATTCACTACCTGCGGTAACTCCATAGCCTCCAGAATCGGATGGAACAACGCGATGGCTTCAATCTTCCGAGGTTGCATCGTTTTGATTTGCGATCCGAATTGTTCGGCTTGACTACCGGGCATCTTGCACCTCCTCCTATTTAGGATGAAGTGTAGTATATTCCCGTATGGCTCGTTTGTTAATGTACGTGAATTAGAATATGTGTTCTATGTCGAAAGCAGGCTAAGGACCATGGAGGTTGAATCACGATGAAGTTCAATAATCGAGAGGACATTATTCAACTCACGCCCTTATGGGAAGGTGAGCGCTTTCCGGATGGACGTCCCCGCGTCCCGGATGATATTCTGCGCCGTATGGAAAGGGTGCGGACTGAGGAGGCCTGGGCCGTGCTCTGGCGAGAGGGGTATCACTTCCAGTTTGAGGGCAATTGGAAACGGCTCCATCCCGAACGCCGGTTGGTGGGTCGCGCGGTGACTGGAGTCTTCGTGCCCCACCGTCCCGATCTCCACGATACGTT
>WJLE01000204.1 GCA_014728655.1 Candidatus Uhrbacteria bacterium | reverse complement strand
GTCGTGATCCTCTGCGAATGGCACTTCAACATCAAAACCCCCGATTGCATCATGCGCTTCGCGAGTTGCAAACAGACAGAAACCCGGCGCATGCGGAAAGATCTGCATCAGGAGTCGGACGTAAACGTTATAGAGACGGAACAACATCTTATCCAACCATCGTTTCGTAAGTGGCAATACATCCGGGGCGGCAACCTGTAGCTCGCGTTCTTCAATCTCTTTCACCGCTTTCTCTAAAAACTCCGGACTTGGGAAGATCGTATCCGCGTCCAAAAACAGAAGGATGGATGAGAGCGCATGCTCTGCACCGCGATTCCGTCCTGGTCCCACCTTCCCGCCGGGCGCGATCCGAGCACCGCGTGCCTTTGCCACCTCCTTTGTCCGGTCCGTGGTCTCAAAGGAATCCGCAACGATGACCTCAAGATCATTCAGGGTCTGTGCATCAATCGCATCAAACGTACTGGGCAACCCCTCTTCTTCGTTGAGCGTTGGGATGATGATGGAGAGTTTGGGCATAGGTGGTGAGTCGCAAGTAGTGCGTTGTAAATGGATTCATGTATGACTTACCACTCACAACTTACCACTTGCCAGTACATACATCGCAATCCCCGCCGCAACCGCCACGTTCATCGATTCCTTCGTACCGACCTGCGGGATCTCTACGATATCATCGCAGCGCTCCAATTGCATCTTTGACAGACCTTCCACCTCATTCCCGACCACGATCGCACAGGGATACGTCGGCTGATAGCGCTTCAGATCAATCGCTCCTTCCATACGTTCCAAACCCAAAATCCTAAAACCCAAATCCTTAACATGTTCCAAACATTCAATCGGATCGGTGACATGCTCCCATTCCACGGTTTGCTCGGCACCAAGCGCCGTCTTCTTTACCGTTTCATGCTCCGGCGTTGCGCAGTACCCTGCAAGCCAGATCTTCCGGATCCCTAACGCGTCCGCGGTCCGGAAAAATGACCCAACATTCAGAGCGGATCGGATATTGATGGCAATGAGATGAACCTGTTTCATGGCCGCAGATTAGCTCAAATTGAACAAAACGAAAAGCAGACCCGGCTCGGATCTGCTTTGCTTCTACGCTCGGTGGAGCGATCTTCGGATCCGCAAGCTATTCATCAACACACTAACGCTCGACAGCGCCATCGCGGCGCTCGCAATCATCGGACTGAGGATGCCGAAAGCCGCCAGCGGAATCCCAAGGGTGTTGTAGATGAATGCCCAAAACAGATTCTGCCGGATCGCGTTGAACGTTTTGCGCGAGATGCGGATGGCGTCTACGGTTTTCGATGGCTTTCCGCTCATCAGCACGACCTGACCGGTGGCGATGGCAATATCCGTCCCCGTCCCCACGGCGATCCCAAGATCCGCTTTAGCTAATGCGGGCGCATCATTAATCCCATCCCCAACAAACGCAACGCGCTTCCCTTCCTTCTGCAGCTTGGCCACGATCTCGGACTTCTCCGTCGGAGAGACGTTCGCAAACACCTGCTCGATCCCAACGCGCTTCGCGATCGCCTTGGCACTCGCCTCGTGGTCCCCACTAATCATCGCAACCTCCAGCCCGAGTGCCTTCAGCGTTTGAATGGACGAAGATGCATCCGACTTGGGTTCGTCCTGTGCCGCAAGAACACCGAGTAGCACTCCGTCTTCCGCAACGAACATTAGCGTCTTCCCATCCGATCGCAATGTCTGAACCTCACTCAGTACCCGCTCATCCAAAGGAATCCCCTCCTCTTCCATTAACGATTGCGTACCTAAGATGACGTGATGATTCGCGATCCGACCACGGATCCCCTTCCCAACAACCGCTTCAATCGACGTGATCTGATCTTCTGCTGTGATCTTTTTCTCTTCAACGTACTGCAGAACAGCTGCAGCAAGTGGATGTTCGGATGCTTGTTCCAGCCCTGCCGCGACCGCAAGCAACCGATCCTCCTGACCGTTTGATGGGATGACATCTGTAATGACCGGCTTCCCTTCTGTAATCGTTCCCGTCTTATCGAAGACGATCGTGTTGATGCGCTTTGCCTGCTCCAACGCAGAACCGTCTTTGATCAACACGCCTCGTTTTGCCGCAGCGCCGGTACCCACAAGGATCGCAGCAGGTGTTGCCAGACCCATGGCGCACGGACAGGCCACGATAAGAACGGCAACGGCATGCCGAATCGACTCCCCAGCGTCCCCACCGCTATAGATGAGCCAAGCGATCAGTGTGATGATCGCTAATCCGATTACCGCGGGAACAAAGATCGCCGAAACCTGGTCCACCACGCGTTCTACCGGAGACTTCGTAGATAGCGCATGCTCAACCGTCCGAATGATGGAATCTAACACAGTCATCCCCTGCGCTGCCGTGATACGAATCGTAATACTACCCGTCCCATTCACCGTAGCGCCATAGACCTCCGAACCCTCTCCGCGTTCTACAGGAATCGATTCCCCGGTCAGCATGGACTCATCGATGGTGGTATGACCTTTTTCGATCACCCCATCCATAGGGATCCGCTCACCGGGCTTCACCAAGCAGCGATCTCCTTCTCGAAGTGTCGAAGGATCCACATCTTCCGTTGACCCATCCTCTTTCAGTCGATGTGCGAGTTTCGCGTGGAGTTCGAGCAAGGACTGAATTGCCGCACTCGCCTTACTACGCTGACGTTCCTCGATAAATTTTCCGATCAGAAGAAACGTGATGATCATGCCACTAACCTCAAAGTAGACATCTCCGCCATAAATGAACGCGTACGTGCTCCAAAGCAGCGCAGCGAACGTCCCGATCGTCACGAGTGTATCCATGTTCGCCCGCAACCGTATGATCTGCTTCATCGTACCCACATGGAACGCTCGACCGAAATACGCAACCAATAACCAAGCGATCACAAGCTGGATGAAGTCGAAACCGTCGTGACCCAATGCCGTTCCCAGATCCGGCTTCCAAAACATGCTTCCAAGCAGTGGAATCGCAAGGAGCACGACCAGGATCAATCCGTTGCGTGAAATGTATCCATGATGCATGCGACTGTGGTCCTGATCCGCAGCTTGCGCTGTTCGTGGTATCACGGGAACATACCCGGATTTTTTGATCGCTTCGTGCAATGCGGTGGCTTCTAGCGCTGTATCGTCATACTCCACGACCGCTTTCGTAGTTGCGTAGTTCACGTTTGCATTCTTTACTCCCCGCACATTCTTTAGATCGTTTTCGATCACAGCAGCACAGCTGGCACAGTGCATGCCATCGATCGGTATGGTGATTTGCTTCATATTACTCAACCACCGTAAAGGTACCCCGCATCATGCCCATACCGCAACTAAACGGGATCACCCCGGACTTCGTTGGAGTAAACGTAATGACGTTCATACCCTCTTTGAGAACCTGGTAAATATTCATTGTGGGGATGGTAATATCCCGAGAACATCCATTAATATCATCACCATGGATCACCCAACGCACCGGAACATCCTTTTTCACGGTCAAGTTCTTGGGTTGATAGGTCCCATAGATCACACGCATTTCCACGGTCTGTTCTTGTGCATTCACAGGGATGGCCGTCGCTTCAATGGCCGGCCTCGTCATGCCGGCTAGAACGGTGGATGGCGTCACCGGGGATCCGAGCACCGTCAGTCCGCCATCGATCTGACCAAATGCAAAGATGAAGAGCGCAGCACCCACGATCGCTTTTGGCGTTGGTCGATTCAACGTCGCCGCAGATCCGAACGCTGTAAGCCCCGCGAGAACGGGCATCGTACCCAAGGCAAACAACCCCAACATCACTGCACCGGTCACTGGAGATCCGGATGCCAGTGCCAACGCCTGGGCGGTCTGCGTAAACCCACAAGGGATCACAAACGTCACGGCTCCGACCAAAAACGGTGTGTAGGGCTTTTCGGACTTGAGCACCGTGTCCATGAGCTTATTCAAACTCTTTGGTAAACGGATTCCCATGGATGCCATAGAAGGACTGACGTTGAGTAGATTTAATCCAACGATCAAAAACCCAATCCCAAGGAGGAGTGCGAGCCAGCCGTAGAATCCTCCGGTCAGATTTGGCAGCGCACCACCGATGGATCCCAACACCGCACCGCCTGCCACGAACGTGACCATCCGTCCGGCATGCACCAACCATTTCCGCTGCGTCCCGCTGGCTTGGGAGGTATACGCAAGCAGGAATCCGCCCGTAGACGCAAGACAGGTGGATAAAGACGCGATGATTCCAAAGAACAGCATCGCCCCGGTCGTCAGATTACCTGATGCCGCAGGCACCATCCGTTGGAACGGTGCAAGCACCACTCCAAACAATAATCCCGCCCCCGCGACGAAGAACAAGGCACGGATCATCCGCTTGCCAAGCGGCGCGCGCGATTTGGTCGCATCACACGTTGGAGCTTCTGCATGCTCTGATTGACGCTGGAACGTGTACCCATGACCGTTTAAACGCTCAAAGGCCTGTTTCAATCCTTCTTTATAGTTCCCCTCCGCCTTTAGGGTAACGGTGAGGCGCTTTTGCCCCATGTTCACGTCCGCATGCGCTACACCGTCAATGCTTTGAACTTCCTGTTCAATGATGCGTTCACAACTTGGGCAATGCATGCCATGAACGTCCCAATTCAATATTTTTGACATAGCTTCTGTTTACGTCTTAGAAATCAAAAAGACACCTCCGATCGTCGTTCGATCGGAACGAAGCTATTCTCGTTTTGACTGACTCCGTTGATGAAACGGATCGGATGGATCCTTATCTACGAACGCAAGAGATCGCTGTGAATGAATTGCGAGCGTACTTTGATCACCCGTTTGCGATTCAACGAAATCGATGATAGGTAGCTCCTGAACGGATCGTTGCACGATTCCAAGGATGGATGGCGCGGAAGGGTGGTAGTTGCAACAATCCAACAGGGCAGACCCTCGCTCCAACGTCTCCATGACGCTCATATGTGCGTGCATGGAATGATCCGAGGACATCCCAATAACCGAAGTACACCATGGCAAGACCATGGTTTGCAGTAGCATAAAGGCGACGAGAAAATACCGAATAGTCCCATCATCTTAGAAATCCGTACGGCGTAAGTCAATAAAGATTATGAATACTCGATTCTTTTTAAGAAATCTGCTTAAATGCGCGCATGAAATTCGGCGATATTATAACCGGAACGATTACGCGCTTCGATAAAAAAGGCCGGGGTGTTTTTGATGCTCCGTTGCAAAATGGGAATACGCGACCCTTCCTGGTCCCCTTTACCACCATTGGAGATGAAGTCGAAGCTTCCTTTCTTAAGCGCCAGGAAGGCTGTTTTGTCGGGAAGCTGGTTCGAGTCATCACGCCCGGTCCGAGTAGGCGTTCAGCCATCAATCATCAGCCATCAGACGGACAGGAGGCACTGAAAGCTGATCGCCAAAAGCCGGAAGCGGACCTCCACCCCGGAACGTTGTGGGCGCACATCAACTACGACGACCAGATTGCGTTCAAACGCGTCATGATCAACCGAGCGATGGAAGAAGCCGGTCACAATGAACGCGTCAAGGAAGTCATCCCATGCC
>WJLE01000203.1 GCA_014728655.1 Candidatus Uhrbacteria bacterium | reverse complement strand
GTCTTTGCATCCGGAACAGAAATCGCTGCCACACCTTTTAGCTCCATGGTGCTGCCATAGGCTTCCACAGGGATGCTTTCGACCACCGCACTCTGTGCGCGACCGGTTCGAATCGTGTGTAGCTCGTTCTCCAAATAATCGGCGACGTTCTGGAACTGCGTGTTGTATTGATCAAGAATGGTAGACATAAAGCATGTAAGTTCGCAGGCATCATCGCACAGCCCGGCCAGGACCGTCAACGCTGAACCTGTCTCACAAATGGGTTCATTACTTCGGCGTGGGACCGAAGCCGATGTAGAGTGTCTTTCCGTCCTCCGCATCCAGAAGCAGGGATGTGGCATTCCGGTTACTTGGCAAACGCTGCGCGTTCCAGGTTTCTCCGCCATCCATGGAGGTCATGAGCGTATTGTCGGTCACATAGAACAGCTCCTCGCTGTTCCGTGGGTTCATGGCAAACCCGTGAATATCGATGGCGTTCGGCTCACTCGTAAGCTTCACTTCCTCCCAACGCTCTCCGGCGTTCGGACTTTTTAAGATGCCGTACTTAGACGTGATGTACACCTGGTCCGGGTTCAGATCATCCACGTGCACCTGCTGAATCCGACGAGCATTCCGAAAATCCCTAAACTCGTTCCGGATACGGATCCAGGTATTCCCCGCATCCATGGTCTTCCAAAGTCCGTCCCCGTATGCGGAAACGTACACGACGCGACTATCCTGCGGATCAAGTTCGATCCAAGTGATACTGGCATTGGCCCGTTTCGACACCAACCAGCTCAACCCGGCGTCCGTGGATTTGAAGATATCCCCTTCCGACGTTCCGGCATAGATGATCGTCGGATTAAACCAGTCCACGGCGATCCGCGTAAACGTCTTATCGGTTTTCGGATCAAAGAAAATCTCCTCCCAATCGCGGTTACAGTTATCCGTCTTGTAGATCTTATTCTTAATCGTGATGTAAACCGTACACTTATCCTTCGGATCCACGGCCACGGATTCGATCTGCCCCTGTGGGGCGTTCGCCGCTTCCTGCCAGGAGTCCCCGCCATCCAAAGAAAAGATCAAACCCCGTTCCCCCGTGCCGGCGTACACGGTCTGCGGATCCTGCGGATCGGCAATCAGCCACGTGATAACATCGTTTCCCAACGAAACGGCTTTGGGACCTTTTAACAGGACGCGCTTCTGCGCCCAGGTCTCGCCGTAATCCGAGGTCTTAAATACACCGCCATCCGGACCCGTGGATCCGGAGCTACTGCCTCCGCCAAAACATCCTTGGCCCAATAATACGAGACCGAGGAGCGGGACAAGGAGCGTGAACAATGAACGTTTCATAGATTGTAGGTCGTTGGATTGTGCAATGAGGTGCGTTGGACTATTTAACGAGAATCATCGGAATGACGACCCAATTGCCAAATCGTCTAACCGCGGAGTTCGAGCGGATACGGGAACGCCGGAGCGAGCAAGCCCGGAAACACAAGCGTTTGATCCGTGCTCACACGACGCAGTCCGAGTTCCAGCCAGATGCGCGGAGAGACCGGTCCGCCCAGATTCCGTTCGGTCTGAATGAGTGCATGCGCAATACCGTATGCACGAAACGGATGGTCTGCGAACCGGCGCCGTAATGCCGACTGCCATAATTGTAGCGTTTTTCTCCATTCTGTAACAGAGTCCTCTGCCGCATCGCAGGCGCTGGCGGTATCCGCAATGACGGCAAACGCCTCCCCGGGAGTGTGGGATGTCAGGATCCGGTCGATGATCCGTTCCGCCTGACGAACCTCCTCACGATACGCCGCGTCCTTCACATATCGCCGTGCGATACCGGGCCGCCCTTCCGCAAAAGCAACCGCCGCTTCATTGAGGCGCTCATCCGCACCCTGCGTGGATAGCCAGCTCCCGATCTCCGCAGTAGAAACCCGTGACAGTCCGATGCGTGCTAACCGACTCCGCAGCGTTCCGGGCAACCGGGATTCACGATGTGCCACAAGCACATAAACGGCTCCGGCTACCGGCTCCTCTATACAGGTCAGGAGCGCATTCACCCCTTCCGTATTTAAATGATCCGCATCCGGCAGGTACGCCACCACCCGCGGTGCGATACTGGGTCGCTGCGCCATGCGCATCCGCAGTTCCCGGACGCGCTTCACGCTGATTTCGGCCTTGAGCGTTTTTCCGCTGTCAGAAAACTCCCGTTCCAGCAAAACGATATCCGGATGACTCGAAAGTGATGCGGACGGATCCAGTCCAACAAGCGCACGGACAAACGCCTCGGCCATGGGATGGCAACCAACGCCATCCAACCCCACCAAGAGATAGCCGTGCAACGGCCGGTCCAGATGGTGGGTCAGTACACGCCTTGCCGTCTGATGGCCGACCAGGTGGGAAAACGGATCCTGCCTCATACGCCGTCAGGTTATCAGGTCATCCGGGATAGATACAATGCCACATTCAGCATGCATCGACCCAAACGAAACACGAACGACCCAACAGCCCTCCGCCCGAATCATCCAACAAAAAAACCGCCCCGAATCTCGAAGGGAGAAACGGGGCGGGAGGCGAGCGAACCAACAAAGAGGGTTAGAGACTGGGTGCCGTGTACCGGAACGCGCAGCCACTCTTGTTGGGTCGATTCACCCAGACGTGAGGGATGACGTTCCCGGTGGCATTGCGGACCTCGCAGTTCCCGTTCAGGTGACCGTTCGGACCGGAGCAGGTCCAGGTCGAGAAACCGCTCTCCTGAATGGAGTGGCCGTCGAATTCGACGGTGGATCCCGCCGGAACATGCACGGTGCAGCTCACCACATCGGAGCCGTAAGCTTCGCAGGCCGGTAGGGCTGTGGGACCGTCCATGGCAACGCCCCAGGCATGGCTGACGGCTCCGGCGACGTTCCCCAGGAACGTAATGGGTCCGTAGGGATTCGCGCGGGCGAAGATCGTTCCCTGGTTGTTCACGGACTCGTGGTAGACCACGAAGCTCGCATACACGGCCAGCGGATCCGGTGCGGTACAGGTGTAGGTCACAGGCACGTAGCCCGAAGGCGTGGCGTAACCGCCCGTTCCCCCACACTGACAGGCCTCGTAGGCCGAACCTGCAGCGTTGCACATCTGGCTGCCGGTTTCACCGCCCGAACACGGGCAATCGATCCACGTCAGCGGATCGCAGGTGCCGGCGCTGTTCCCGGAGCAGTTGCAGGACCCGTAGGCCATGCCATCCGGCGTACAGACGCGCGTCCCCTGCTGGGTTGCCGTACACATGCAGGACTGAACCTGACCCGGCACACAGACGCGCGCACTGCTCGTGCAGTCCAGCCACTCATCGATGGCGCCGTCGCAGTCGTTGTCCTTGCCGTCGCAGATCTCGATCCCGTTCGGATGCATGGACGCGTCAGCGTCATTACAATCGATGTTCACGCGATCCGGTGGATTCAGGTAGTAGCCGTCACCATCCTCGTCGATGAGCTGATCCATGGGCGTTCCCGTGCAGGCGCACGGACCCATGGCACAGCCATTCGGCAAACAGGTCTGGATTCCGGGCCCTTCCGTTGGGCAGACGCAGGAGGCCTGATAGCCCGGTGCGCAGAAATCACACACGGGTGTTCCGCCGGTTCCTCCGGTCGAAATGCCACCCGTGCCGCCCGTGGGTTGACCGCCGGTTCCGCCCGAAGGCATTCCGCCGGTTCCGCCCGTTCCGGGATCCTCGCACTGACAGGCGTTGAAACTCCGGCAGGAGTCCTCGCACTGTTGCACGCCCGTGCTGCCGTCTCCGCAGATGCACTGCTGCTGGCGCCCCGGCACACACAGACAATCGTCCGTTCCGCCGCTGCCGGCTGCTCCGGCCGAGGATCCGGCATCTCCACCGGACCCGGCATCGGTATCGCTACCGCCGGAATCACTTCCGTCGGTCTCGTCGTTTCCGGCCTCGTTGGGGGCCAGAGGTACGGAGCATGCCGCCCCGAACGCAAAAGTCATGACGAGGGCGCAAATCGCGCCCAGATTCAGCTGCTTGGACCACATGATGTCCTCCTTGCGGTTCGCTCGGTCAAGTTGTTGGTTTGGTTCGCTCGTTGGTTCGTTCAAAGGAACGCAGGACCGGATCAGATCGTAAACTGATCCCTTCTTGTGTTCATTCAATTGAATCGGCCACCGGGAGCCTGAAGGCGTATAACACCTCCAGTGCTCCCGATGAACCTTGTGTTCAGAAGATGATTCCGAGCCCCAAGATGGCACCGGCGTGAACGTAGGTCTCCACGTCTTCACTACCCGGGATGCGGGTCCGTGCCACGCCCAATGGCAGGCGTACGGTCAGGGCCGGGCGCATTTCGCCCGAATCCTTGTTGTCGAGCCCGGGTGCCCAGGTGAGCTCCGGAGCCGCGGCGTAGACGTTGAGCTTGGACCACTCGTACTGGTTGAAGAAGTGGGAAGCCGTCAGGTTCCCGGACAGGATCAGGTCCTTGCCCGGCCGGAAGCCGAGTCCCAGGCCCACCCAGGTCATCCCGGCGTTGCTGCCGTAGATCTTGGAGGAGTACCCGAGCCCGCCTTCGGCGAGGAACAGGACCTTGGGGGAAACCGGATGCATCCACTGACCCTCGACGCCGCCAAAGGCCACGAAGTCGTCACCCATGTCGCCGAACGGAGGGGTCTTGGTGAAATGCACTCCGCCCACGGCCGAGAGTCGCAGGTAGGAGGGGTCGTTCAAGCGCAATGCGTCCCGTGCCAGCTCCTTGGCTTCGCCGGCTTCCTGCTTGGCAACCTCCGCAGTCTTGCGAACGTCCTTGATGTCCCGCTCGTTCTGCTTGGACCGCTGCTCGTTCGCGTCGATCTTGGCACGAACGGCTTCGCACTTCGCGATGAGGTCGACCTTGCGATCGGACTCCTTGTACTTGGCCTCCAGGGCCTGCTCATCCTCGCTCGACAGCAAGCAGATGGCCGTCATGGCGATGACGATCTCGTCGCGCTTGTCGCTCCAATCGTGTTCGGCCGGGAACCCCTTACTGAAGTCCATGGCCAGGAGCTTGCGCAGACGTTCGATGTCCGCTTCGGTCAGCGCATGCGCCGGCATGTTCTTGAGCTGCTGGATATCCTCGTAGGCGTCGGCCAGGGTGTAGCAGTGTGCCGTTTCCTTGACGTAGTCCTGACACACACGTTCACCCTTTTCGGCATCCACCTCGCACTCCGTCTTGGTTTCCTTAACGACTGCCCACACGCCGCCACGAAGTTCGCAGCCTTCCTGCTCGGTAAGGGTTGCCGTTTGGGGTGGGCCCGAGGGCTTCCAATCCTTATCGGGATCCGACGTGGCCGGTGCGTGGCGCTTCTTGGCAGGCGTGGACTTCGGCGGAGACGACGGCTTGGCGCTCGACGGATCACAGCCGCACAGGTGCTGCCCGAAGGTGTCACACATGCTGAGCGCGTTCTTCTTGATGTCGTCCGTCCACTCCTTGCAGGCATCATTCGTGTCGAAACACTGCTTCAAGGTGTCGATGGTGACGCAGGCCTGCTTCGCTTCCTCGACGAGGTGTTGTGTACAGGTGCTCATGCACTCGTTCATGGTCTGTGGCGTGATCTTCGCCTCTGCCGTGTTCGGCACGATGACGCCCAGTGCGCCCACGATCATGATGATGAGATAGAGGCCCTTTAGGTTCGTCATGGCCGGTTATTCTCCTTCTTCTCGCGTTGTTGGTTGCTGGAATCGAATCTTTTCAAACGTGCAATAAAGGACGGGCGCTGCACGTGCTGCCGGATCCGTCCCGAAAATTTACCTAAAACTGCGCCCAATGTTCCAATTCCCCCGATGAAAAAAGAGGCAGAGGAACGTATGGACTTAACAAAATTCACGGAAAAAGTCAAGAGGTTGGCTGGGTTGAGCAAAAAAATGAACCTCAATTTCTTGTAGGCGAATTTACGGAATGTAAAGATAGATCACCATCGGGCTAATGGCTAATGGCTAATGGCTAATGGCTAATGGCTAATGGCT
>WJLE01000202.1 GCA_014728655.1 Candidatus Uhrbacteria bacterium | reverse complement strand
CTCCCGGAACTCCAACGCTCCCCTACCAATTCCTCCACCGGAATCGCATCGTCTCCGGTCTTTCCGATCTCACCATCATTATCGAAGCGGATCACGACTCCGGTGCACTCGTAACGGCAAAACTTGCACTGGAGCAAGGACGGGAGGTTCTGGCCGTTCCCGGATCCATCTGGTCCCAGGCCAGTCGCGGAGTACATGCCTTGATCCGACAGGGAGCGCGCCCCTGTACGACCATGGATGACATCTATGAAAGTTTGAATTTGCATGCACCCGAAACGGCGCGGCAGGCGGATCAGATCCGCAACGTATTTCCGGTTGACCAGAACGAACAACGGATACTGGATCTACTCACACAGCCCATGGATACGGATCATCTGGTCCGTGAAAGCGGCTGGACCACTGCAAGGCTGAGCACCGTCCTTAGCATGCTGGAACTCAAAGGTCGGATTATCAACGTCGGTCCTCGCACGTATGTAAAAGCGTCATCACCCAGCGCATCTAGCATGCCGCGTACATCGATCTAAAAAGGTTTCGGCTCCCGTGCAGAGCGTGGTGAAGGGAACGCAGTCCGTCTCTACGACGTCACCGCATTCCGCATCCCTCCTCCCGCATCCCCTTTTCATACCCCTTACCTTGACGCTCCCACAGGATCGTGCTAGACAGCCTCAAAGGAAGATGAAATTCGACGGATACCTACAGAAACGTGTATCCTCATAAACCAACATGCAACTCGTTATCGTAGAGTCGCCGACCAAGGCGAAAACAATTACACGCTTCTTGGGCAAGGGCTTCAAAGTTCTTGCCAGCTTCGGGCATATCCGCGATCTCCCCAAATCCAAACTGGGCGTAGACACGGAACAAGGATTTGAACCAACCTACTCGATCCCCGTAAAGAGTCGTCCGAAAGTGAAGGAACTGAAAGAGGCGGCAAAGAAAGCAACACAGGTCCTGTTTGCAACGGATGAAGACCGTGAAGGCGAAGCGATCAGCTGGCATTTGGCGCAAATTCTGGATGAGGATCCGAAGAAGCTCAAACGGATCACGTTTCATGAGATTACGCAGGAAGCCATCGACGAGGCGATTAAAAATCCTCGCGAATTGGATCAACGCCTCGTAGACGCGCAACAGGCCAGACGGATCCTGGATCGACTCGTGGGTTACGAACTCTCCCCCCTACTCTGGCGCAAGATCCAGCGCGGACTTTCGGCCGGACGCGTACAGTCCGTGGCGCTACGTCTCATCGTGGAGCGCGAACGGGAAATCAAGGATTTCAAGCCGGAAGAATACTGGTCCATCGAAGGTCAGTTCGCCAAAACCGGAACAGAGGACGTGTTCGAAGCCAAGCTGCATACGTGGAAGGGCAAAACGCTCGACAAGATGGAGCTGAAAAACAAGGACCAGGTCGATAAGATTCTGGAACAGTTTCAGAAGGCGTCCTGGAACGTTGGGGAGGTCAAAGAGAAAGATCGGACCGTGAATCCCCCACCACCCTTCACGACTTCCACCCTGCAGCAGACGGCAAACAACCGCCTCGGATTCACCTCCAAGCAGACCATGACCCTGGCGCAGAAGCTGTACGAAGGAATCGAGCTGGGCAAGGAAGGACATGTCGGTCTTATCACCTACATGCGTACGGACTCCCAGAATCTTTCGAACAAGTTCATCTCGGAATCCACCGATTACGTCGAGGATACATACGGAAAAAACTATACGCTGGAAAAACCCCGTAGCTACAAGACCAAGAGCAAGGCTGCGCAGGAAGCGCACGAAGCCATCCGTCCAACCGATGCGCGACGCTCCCCGGATGACGTGGCACCATACATGGAAGCGAACCTGCTCAAACTGTACCGCCTGATCTGGCAGCGTGCCGTTGCGACGCAGATGGCCGCGGCGAAGATGCGTTCCACCTCCGTGGATATCGTGGCCGGAGAAGCGTCGTTCCGTGCAACGGGCCAGCGTGTGGCATTTGATGGATATCTGAAACTGTATCCCGATCAGGACAAGGATCGCTTCCTGCCGGAACTGAAACAGGGAAATGCGGTTGATGCCAAACAGATCGAGGGTAAGCAGCACTTCACGGAACCTCCGGCACGGTACTCCGATGCCACGCTCGTGAAACGACTGGAGGAGGACGAAATCGGACGGCCTTCCACGTACGCTTCGATCATTTCAACGCTGATTGATCGCGGATACGTAGATCGGGACGAGCGCAAGCGTCTGTTCCCACAGGAGATCGCATACGATGTGAACGATCTGCTCGTTAAGCACTTCCCCGACGTCGTCGACCTGGAGTTCACCGCTCGGCTCGAAACGAGCCTGGACAAAATCGCAAGCGGCGAGATGAACTGGCGCCCGCTTCTGGAAGCCTTCTACCGTCCTTTTCACGCCAACCTGGAAAAACAGGAAGAGGAAATCACCAAAGAAGCCTTTAAAGAGGCCGAGGGCGAGACCTGCGACAAGTGCGGCTCGGCCATGATGGTGAAACATGGTCGCTTCGGAAAGTTCCTCGCCTGCTCCAACTACCCCGAGTGTAAAAATACCAAACCCATGAAGGGCGAGGAGCCACCGGAACCGGAACCAACGGATGAAAAATGTGACAAATGCGGAAGTATGATGGTGAAGAAAGTGGGCCGCTTCGGCCCGTTCCTCGCCTGCTCCGCGTATCCCGACTGCAAGAATATTAAAGGGATTGAAAAGGGAACGGGCGTAACCTGCCCAAAGTGCGAGAAAGGCGAGATCATCGAGAAGCGCACCAAGAAAGGGAAGATCTTCTACTCCTGCAACCGGTATCCGGACTGTGACCAGGCGTTTTGGGATAAGCCGACCGAGGAAAAGTGCCCGGAGGATGGCTGGCCGCTTCTGGAAAAAAAGACGAAATTTCTCTGCTCCAAGGAGGATTGCAAATACAGCAAACCAAAAGACGAGGCCTAAAACCTCGTCTTTGTTATTCTTTCCGCTTCTGATCCTTTGGCAACGGATCACCGATGAGGAAGTACCGTATGCTGTCCAAGGACCCGCGAACCGGGCCCATCCCCTGGGGCGGATCCTGTGTCTTCTGCTTAAAGCGCTGACCCACTTCAGAAAGAAACGTTCCCGGATCCATGGAGAAGCGGTAAAGGTTTTTGAAAAACGTTTTGAAAAAACGACCCGGGATTGCCAGTGCCAGACCAAATGCCGTTGCGGCGGATCCAAGCGCAAGACCCGAACCGACCAGCGCGCCACCGCCAAACTTCTTCCCGAATTGACCCCAGGTCCGCGGTGACTTCTTCTCCGATTTGGCGGTTTCTCGTTGCTCCCATTTACGCTCGGATGATACAGGTTCTGTATGGACTTCGGATTCTCTGGGTAGCGGTACATCCGTTTTTTTTATCAGCAAGCCCGTCACGGCAATAATTCGCTCATTTGCATTGATCAACGCCTTATTCAAGGCCTCCCGTTCAGCCTTGGAAGTAAGGATACGCTCATCACCAAGATCAATCTGTTGCGTCAGATCCTGAATGGTATCTCGATATTCCTCGGCACGCGTTTGCATGGCCAACCTGTTCTGAGTCAGCTGTTTCTGCTGTTCTTCAAGATCCACATTGGTCGGATCCATCAACAATTGCTGGGTGATTTGTTTCAGACGTTCCTGTTCCCGTTTTGCATTTTTTGTATCCTGCTTCTGCGCCTCCTTCTCATCAGTGAGTCGCTTCCGCAGCGCCTTCTGTTCTTCGATTTGTTCCTGCAGCGTGGTCGATACATTTTGGTCAGCCTGTTCAATCTGCTCTGCAAGCTCGATCGCCTCTTTACGTTCCTGCATCAACGTGATTTTCTCTAAGCGCGCCTGCAGCACCTTCTGTCGCGCTTCCTGTGCGTTGGATAAATCCGTTGTGGCCTTAATCTCATCCAATTCCTCCTGCCACTTATCGCGCTGATCCTGGATCGCGATCACTTCTGCCACATCCTGCTTACGTCGTTCCCGTTCGGATGGGCTGATCTTGGGAATCGGAAGCTCCACAATCTCCGCATGGAATGGCGCTTCATGCTCATGATCTTTCTCCGTGTTTGATTGGAGCTCTTGAAGCTCATCTTCCAATGCTGCCAATGCACGCTCCTCCTCAGCCAGCTTCTTTTGTTCCAAGTCAGCGCTGCGTTTGTTCTGCGAAAGGTCTTTCGTTATCTTTTGCAACTGTTCACCGATTTGATCGATTTGTGGACGGAGGCGTGCGATACGAGCTTGTCCATGAGGAGTGATAAAATCCGCATCATGAAAACTCGGCATCTGTTGCTCCAGTTCTGATAACGCCGTCGTTTGAAGGACTTCTTCCTCCTCTAACGTTTCCCGCTCTTTCCCCAACAGCGTGATGCGATGGCGATGCTCATCTATTGCCTCTTGGAGATTTCCGATCTCGTCCGAAATTTCTTCCACACGCTTTAGGTGTGCTTCTTCGGAACGCTTCTTCTTTTTCTTACGCTGTTCCGACTTCGGTGCATGCTCTTCCTGAAGATCCTGCATCTGATCTTCCATGCTGGTCGTAAATCTTGTGGCGGCTTCAGCGCTCATATACTCAGGACATACTATAGCACAGTTTTGCGATTTTGTCAAGTTAATTAGTCAAACCGATTTCCGTTCATCTTGCCACAACGTCCCGTTTTACATAGTCTATCTCTATGGCTGTCATGCAAACTGAAGCGGCACGTGCCAAAACGATCGAAGACTTGATTCGAATCGTTAAGGAGCATGATCCGCAAGCGAACACGGAACGGATTCGTGAAGCGTTTGCGTTTGCAGACCAAGCACACGAAGGTCAGATGCGCGCCAGCGGCGAACCGTATGTCACGCACTCCCTACAAACCGCTGCCTACCTCGCCTCCATGCGGCTTCCGGAAAACATGATTATCGCGGGGTTGTTGCACGATGTGCCGGAGGACACGACGTACACCATCGAGGACGTCCAAGAACGTTTTGGCGAGGATATCGGCAGCATGGTCAGCGGAATCACAAAATTGGGACGACTTAAGTACCGCGGCATCGAACGCTACATTGAAAACCTACGCAAAATGTTCATTGCCATGGCGCAGGATATCCGCGTCATCATCATCAAGTTCGCGGATCGATTCCATAATCTGGAAACGCTGGATGCACTACCTTCGAAGAAGGCCTACCGCATTGCGCTAGAGACGTTGCAGATCTTTGCTCCGATTGCGAACCGATTGGGTATGGGTGAGATGAAAGGACGTCTGGAGGACGCCTCCTTTCAGTACGTCTATCCCAAGGAGTACGAATGGACCATGAACCTGTCCAAAACAACCCGAGAAGGAAAACGGGAGTACCTCCAACACGTCCTGGGAAAAACACAGGATCTGCTTTCACAGGCGGGGATTCAGAACGTAGAAGTTCATGGCCGCGCCAAACACCTCTACTCCCTGTACCGCAAGCTCCTGCGTCATGACCGGGACATCGCGCGCATCTACGACCTCATGGCGTTACGGATCATCGTGCCTTCAATTGCAGACTGCTACGCGGCGCTTGGCATCATCCACGGTACGTGGACGCCGCTCAAAGGCCGGATTAAGGACTACATCGCCCAGCCAAAGCCGAACGGATACGCCTCCCTGCATACGACCGTATTCTGTGACGAAGGGGAAATCGTCGAGTTCCAGATTCGTACCCCGGAGCTGCATAATCTGGCCGAATACGGTATTGCCGCTCACTGGCAATACGATGAATCCAAAGGTCAAACCAGTATGAGTACGGAACACCTACCTCACGCCGAATGGATCAAACAGATCCGCGAACTCAATTCGGAGGTGGCGAATACGAACCAGTACATGAACACCTTGGAGGAGATGAAGATCGACATCTTCAAGGACCGGATCTTCGTGTTCACCCCGAAAGGAGATGTGATCGATCTGCCGGAGGATTCTACCCCGGTTGATTTTGCCTACGTCATCCACACGGAGATCGGGAACAAGTGCAGTACCGCGAAGGTAAATGATCGAATCGAACCCCTTGGCACTCCGCTCAAGAGCGGCGATGTGGTTGAGATCATGGTGGACAAATCCCGCAAAGGCCCGAATCCCGATTGGTTAAAATTCGTCAAAACGCGCTACGCACGCTCCAAGATCCGCCAGCAAGCGCAGGTCACCCTAAAGAGCTGGATCAGTGGCTTCATGCCAGGAGGAGACGTTTAGACCCATAAAACATCGTACATAACCCAAACCCTTGACAAATTGGCAAAATTGTGTTAAGTTAGCTTGTCCTGCTGTCCGCAGGTGCACCCTACAAAAGGAGCCGACAATGATTTCGGATACTCAGATGAATGCTCTGTACGAAGCCGTAAAGCAACTCCCGTGCGAATACGC
Source organism: Candidatus Uhrbacteria bacterium (assembly GCA_014728655.1). GTDB lineage: Bacteria > Patescibacteriota > Patescibacteriia > 2-12-FULL-60-25 > 2-12-FULL-60-25 > 2-12-FULL-60-25. The sequence continues at coordinate 4,696 of WJLE01000202.1, read as the reverse complement.
GCTTGCCAAGCGCATCATCCTGCATCTTCTCCGCCAGTCGGAGAACCTCACGAAGTGCGTCTGCTTCAGTCTCGTCGAGAACCGCGAGGGCTACACCGCCGAGGAGATCGATGAAGCCGCCTACGACGCTAACACGCTCTACGGAACGCGTAAGCGGGTCAACCTCAAGTTGTTGTTGAAAATTGCCGGGACGGAACTCATCTTCAGTCTCCACCACGGTGACTTTCTTCACAAGTCAGAGCCTACTCCCGGGAACCCTCCGATGGCATACACATTTTGGCTTTCGGATCAGTACTACGATTACAACCAGGCGGCGAAGCCCATCTCGGCGACCCGGCAGGCGCTCGACGCCATCGAGCTCCCCTCGGACTGACGATTCTCTTCGTCCGTCTAAAAAGCCCTCACAACACTCGTTGTGGGGTCTTTAAATTTTAAGCATCAGCTAGTCCAGCTCCGGATCACCCGCGAGCTTCGAGGTCAGTTCGCTCAAATCCTCGTCTGAGTGAAAGTAGATCTTGATCTCCCCTCCACCGTTCTGCCCGGGTTTTACATCCACGCGATGACCAAGGGATTCACGAAGGCGGCGCTCCTGTTCCATCACGTTCGGATCCACGTTCCGAGCACGACGCGGATGCCCGACACGCGCCTCAGTTTGCCTCACCGTAAAATTCCCGGCGATCATGGCGTTTAACAGATGCATGCGCTCCTCATCGGTAGAAAGGGATAGCAGGGTCCGTGCATTCGATGCGCTAATCTTACGGTCCATGAGCGCTTGTTGAATCTCTTCCGGCAGCTGTAACAGACGGACGAGGTTCGCAACCTGCGGACGGCTTTTGCCCACACGCTTCCCTACTTCGTCCTGCGTCATGCCAAACTCATCCATGAGGCGCTTATACGCAATCGCTTCCTCAATGGGATTCAGATCGTGACGTTGGATGTTTTCGATGAGCGCAATTTCGAGTTTATCCTGTTCCGATGCCGTTCGAACCACTGCCGGAACGGTATCGAGACCGGCGATCTTGGATGCACGCAATCGTCGTTCCCCGGCGATCAGTTCGTACTGGCCCTGCGGAAGCTCCGTGACGATGAGCGGCTCCACGACGCCATGTTCCTGGATCGAGGAAACCAGATCCTCCATGGCCGCATGATCAAAGTGCCGCCGAGGCTGTTGCGGGTTAATTTCAATATTCCCAACGGCAACCTGCCGGTAGGTGCCTTGCGGTGCTTGATCCATATCCGTTGTCGATTGCGGAGGCAACACGGCGGGTGTAACCGCCGCGTTAATATCGTTCTCCGCGCTCTCCTCGCGCTGCGGGATCAGTGCACCAAGACCCCTTCCTAATCCCGATGGACGTCGTTTCATCATACGTTTGGCATGCGCGTCCCCTCCGAATCCATCACCTCTTTCGCAAGACGTTCATAGGCTTTCGCACCCTTGGATTGTGGATCAAACATCGAGATGGAACGACCAAAACTCGGAGATTCCGCAAGTCGAACGTTCCGCGGAACCACAGCGCGAAAAATATTCTTAGGGAAGTATTTGTAGAGCTCTTGGAGCACGTCCTCGGAAAGCTTCGTCCTTCCGTCGTACATGGTGAGCACGGCTCCGAGGATATCCACTTCCGGTCGGATATGGGATTTAACGAGCTTCACGGTTTCGAGGAGCTGTCCCAATCCTTCCAACGCGTAGTACTCTGCCTGCACGGGGATCAGGAGTTCATCCGCAGCTACGATCCCGTTAATCGTAATCATGCCGAGCGTAGGGGGGCAGTCTATGAGAATGTAATCGTAATCGTGCCGAATCTCCAAGAGCGCATCGTGTAATTTATGCTCCCGCCGTTCCATATCGACCAGCTCCACATTTAGTCCGGCAAGATCCGGTGTCGCAGGAGCGATACGTAAGGTTTCATGCGCGGTAGGCTGCACGATCTCCTTCATGCGGATTCCTCCCAGCATGGCCTGATAGACCCCCTGCTCCAGTGCCTGAAAATCCACTCCAATGCCGGACGTTGCATTCGCCTGCGGGTCCAGGTCCACGATCAGCACGAACTTCCCGGCATCCGCCAAATAGGCTCCGAGGTTGATCGCAGTCGTCGTCTTACCCACGCCACCCTTCTGGTTCACGACGGAGATGATACGTCCCATAGTTACCTAGTAAGGATAGGTGATCGCAAGCCGTTTATCAAGGCCAGCGCATACGGTAACTGCGATTGACGGAAAGCCTGTTTTCCGCTAAGATCACGCTCATTGGATAGAAAGATTGTTTGGTCGTTGGTTTGTTCCTATCTACTGTGAAACGCTCGATCGGGATCAGATGCATCTCTGTATTCCTAACCACCTAACGGTCTAATACAAACCTAGCCATCCAACTAAAGGGCGAGTGGCGGAACTGGTAGACGCACAGGACTCAAAATCCTGCGGGGGCAACCTCATGAGAGTTCGAGTCTCTCCTCGCCCACCACGTAAAAATCGCACCGTCAGGTGCGTTTTTTTAAATACGTATCTCATCATCCGTATCAAAGCATGGACGTCACCTGACAACTTCGTACAACGTCAATCACCATGTCGTACACCTTGAACCAAGGCGTTCGCCCATACTGATAACAATAGCCAACTACCAACAGCGTGACTCACGTTACACGACAACTCCTGGATTACGAGCAGGACCTACGGCAGCGTGATGGACACGGCTTCGGATTGGATCTCCCCGGCTACGGATTTGACGAGTCCGACCCCTTTCACCCAGTATTCCGTCCCTTCGTAGCCAAAGTCGATCGGAAATTCCGTTTCCATGGCAAAATCCACGACCGTTTCAACCTGCAGCGCCGTATAGGTACCCGCGGGAACCGTAACCTCTTCTTCCCCCAAGGCTTTCCGTTGCATGGTGACACTGGCGTTGAAATTTCTGAGCGATTCCGGCATGTTCGGATCCGTACTCTTCATGACGATCTCATAGGTGGACGTCCACTCCTTACCAGGACCCAGATCAGCGGGAAGGATTTCGCCTTCTGCAGAAACCGTCTCCACGTCAAAACTGACGGCCCCGGCGCCGTTAAAGTACGATAGGGCGCGAATTTGACCGTCCTTACACTCTAGTTCCTGGTTAAAGATCGTATCCCCTTGCGTAAAGTCATAGTCCAATGTTGCCGTATGGTCGCTCGAATCCGTTACCGTCATCGTATATCCCGCATCCCCGAACCCCTCGACGGGAGATGCAAACGTCACGGAATATCCCTCACGTAGTGGGAAATACGCATGATCGCATCCGGATGTGTTACCCATCCTCATGGAGTCTTTGGGCGCTTCTACGGATCCCGAATCGGACCCAGATGGCGCGACCGCGGTTTCTGCGCACCCTGCTCCAATCACGACAACCACTGCAATCATTATCGTTAAATAGATGTAGCATTTGTTCATAGAGAATATCATTCCCTACAAGCTTACCCGCGATGACTTGTGATGCAAAGGGATAGTGAAAACAAGTGGATGATGCCCACGTTTTCTTACGTACCAGGGGCGGGCGTTCCCTCGCTTTGCTCGGGAAAAACTTCTCCCCCCTCTTTTTTAACGGGATCATCAAGATAACAAAAACATTGATATTTCTATCAACGTTCTTGATGGTACCGGGGGTGGGGGTCGAACCCACGACCTCGGGCTTATGAGTCCCACGCTCTAACCAACTGAGCTACCCCGGCTTGATGTAATGACGATTTCCACACGCTACGGACACCTGTCACCCCCGAGCGACGATTCCTGTGACGCAACAGGAGTTAACGAAGATACAGTTGCCTGTTCGTAACATTCATCTGAATGCTAGCCGAAGGGCAACTGAGCAACCCCAGCAAGCAACGATAGGTACCTTCTGTATTACGACCGCCGAAGCACGGATTCCTTCGACTTCGCTCAGGATGAGCTGGAGTCACAGGATGTCCGGCATCTCCTTTTGTGCGCAGGACAATACCAAAATATGGGGACTTTAGCAAGAGCTGATATCAAGAGATATTGACTAATCTTAAGAAACTGCGTATGATCCCCGCGCGGGATAGAGCAGTCAGGCAGCTCGCCAGGCCCATAACCTGGAGGTCGTCGGTTCAAATCCGACTCCCGCAACCAAAAAAAACCGATTCTCACAGAATCGGTTTTTTGTCCCGTACCCCTTTTATAGGATAGGGAGAATCCCTTCATGAACCAACGACTTCCTTATCCGTGACAAAAGAACCTCTCTTAAGACCCTTGTGGTATCATTGAATAGAATTAGTGCTATGTTCCGAGGGGTATTTTTAATCATTCTATCCAGCCTGCTGGCAGTCCTTACCTGGGCAGCGGGTCCGTACATCGAGATCCCCTACCGTGATCAGTTTGCGGCCAGCTTCCTATCCATTGCCATTGGCGGACTGCTGTATCAGGTTATCGTCCGCGAACTCATCCTGCGTGCCGCCACACAGTCTAAGATGCGTTACGGAATCCGGAAGGCACTCTCTACCTTCATCGTCATCGTGGTCCTTGCCGTGATTCTCACCATCTGGATCCGGGAGACACAAGCGCTCCTCATCGGGTATGGCGTGCTGGCTGCGGGTCTGGCCTTCGCATTTCAGGACGTCTTTAAAAACCTTGCAGGCTCGCTGGTCCTGTTCCTCACACGACCGTACGCCATTGGAGATCGTGTGGAGATCGACGGCGTTCAAGGGGATGTCAT
>WJLE01000201.1 GCA_014728655.1 Candidatus Uhrbacteria bacterium | reverse complement strand
TCGCTCTTCTGTAGCAACTTGCACAACCCCCGATGGGCTTGTTACAATATAGGCAGCACGTGCTCGTAGAATGAAGGAGGTCACTTTGTGAGCTTGACACATGCATCCTTTTTGCCTGATGCTGCTGAATGCGCTGTGGCCTGGCGTGAAGTGCGGTGGCCTGAAGGTGTGTACTGTGTAGCGTGCGGCTCGCATGATGTAGAGTGTCGGACGTCTTCATACCGGGGCCACCTGCGCCGTTACCACTGCTTGGCCTGTGACAAATGGTTCAGTGATGTGACGGATACCACCTTGGCGCATTCCAAAGTGGATCTACCCCGCTGGTTTTACCTGTTGCGGGAGTTGGACAAAGGTCGCCCCATCAGCCAGATCCAGCCTGAGATAGGGGTGACCTACAAAACGGCCCTGCGGATGGCCCGCATCGTGCGGGAAGCCCTGTATGAGCACCGCGACCAGTGGCGCTCGCTGTTGCAGGGTGAGGTCGAGGCCGACGATATCCACGTGAAAGGTGGTCAACAAGGTCGCCAAGTGACCCACCGGGAACCCCGGGAACGGGGCCTGAAAGAGCGGGGCCGGGGCACCTATGAGGGGGATCGCCCGCTGCTGTGTGCGTGGGTAGCGCGAGATGGTCCCGGCACACTTCTGGAGTTGCGCCGCGATGCCGGCAAACACGCGCTGTTTGACTCTGCTTGGCGACATATCGAGCCGGGTTCGCGCATTGATACGGATACGTGGAGTGGCTACAACCTGTTGGATGCGGCCTATGAACATCACAGCGTTAAGCATAGCGAGCAATATGTAACCGCCGAGGGTGTGCATTGCAATACCGCCGAAGCGGAGTGGTCGATCTTCAAGCCGTGGTGGCGCCAGTTTCGCGGCGTGGCCAAACGCCATGTGTATCAGTATCTGATCCAGTACGAATTCAAGCGCACGTATCGTGACCGTTCCGCTCCGGAGCGCTGGGAAATGATGCTGGGCTTTCTCTATGTCTTTTTGACACGGTGGCTCGGTTTCCCAGCTGACGGCTACTCGTCGTTGCCCGTTCATTAGGTCTTTCCCTATGTGTGCAGTTTTCTACAGAAGAGCGTTCGGTATAACTATCGCCCCATTCTGGAGAATGCACAATAAGGCTAGTCGTAAAATAACCATTGAGGCGTAAATACAAGGCGCAAAGTGCTTCATTTATTTAGGTTTTGTCCAAATATTTTGTGCCATAAGGTTATCCTTTCGCCGCCTAACGGCCAGAGCTGAGCTGCAGGGCAGCCCATGCTGCTTGGCTCTCGCTCACCAACCTCAGCGGCTACCCCGCGCAACCGCGCAAAGCTCCACGATAGCCCTGTCAGCTCCAGCGAGAAGTTAGGCGCGCCACTACCTCTACACACTACCCTAGTGCTTTTTCAAGCTACAGAGCTTGACTTTTAGATACTCCTGCGAGTAAGATACAGACATTATGACTATCAGAATTCGTTCTATAACTACCGAGGAGTCGACCACGCTCGATAAGTGGCAACGCAGTGACGATGTCGTCCGATATCGCCGCGCCCGAATGCTCCGGCTCGCCGAGCAAGGGTGGCAAAGTGGCGCGATCGCCCAAGTGCTGGGCCTGCATGTGGAGACGGTGCGCCAAGTCCTGAAAGATTTCAATAAAGGAGGTGTAACTACTATTGCCCCGCGACCCCGTTCGGGGGGCAGGTGAAGGACGTCGCAGTTTACCTCCGCAGTGGAAACCGCAGCGCGGGAACTGGTGCGCCATTGTCCTACCCAGGAGGCGGGGCGCGCCACCTGGACCCTGGAGACCTTGGGGGGCGCGCTCCAGGAACAGTGTCCACAGCTCTCTCCTATGAGCCACGAGACCGTACGCCGGTGGTTGCATAAGGCGAACATCAGGTATCGGCGGGCGAAGGGCTGGATGAGCAGTCCCGATCCCCAGTATGAGTTGAAAAAACATCAACGGGATCGCTTGCTGTGGATCGCGCGGCGCACAGCCGAAGGGGTCGCCGTATGGCAAGATGAATCCTGGTTTATCCGGTGGCCCTATGCCTTTCGCAGTTGGGCCGTCCAGGGCGAACCGTTAACGGTACGCCAACGGTGGAATGAAGCGGTAGACAAGACCGCCTTATTCGCCGCGCTTGATGATGCTACCCAAGAAGCCCTATTGTATTGGGCGCCCGGGCAACCGAACAGTGACCAGCAGATTATCTTTTTGGACCAGCTCACGCTGCATTATGCGGCGCGGAATAAAGCCTTCATTGCGTTGTTTTGGGACAAAGCCCCTTGGCACACCTCCCGGAAAACCCAAAACTGGATTCGCGACTACAATCAGCGGGCCAAGCGTGAACAATTGCCGCGCTTGCTGACCGTGTGTCACCCCACCCGGAGTCCTTGGTTGATGCCTCTGGAACCGATCTTTAACTGGGTGAAGCATTGTGTCTTAGGCGGTCATGTTTTTGAGACCGTGGCTGAGTTGCAGCAAGCGGTGGAAATAGCCTTCCAACAACGGGTGGCTAAGGCCAAGCCCCGTCATGACCAAGATATCGCCGCGTTTCTGGCTGCAGCCCAAAAGTCCAGGTCTGTTTTGTGAAAAAGCACTAGGGCAATTCTTCGACGATACCCAGACCGCACAAGTCTGGTTCAACTTCCATGCTTCATGGTATGTGCCGTGGATCGGCACGGAGGGCGGGATCTGCGTCGCCGGCGGCCTCGATCATAACAGCCAGCTGAGCAAGCACACGCAGTGCTACGATCTGGCAAGCGGTACGTTCAACG
>WJLE01000200.1 GCA_014728655.1 Candidatus Uhrbacteria bacterium | reverse complement strand
GGATTTTCTGGTGGAGTACAGACACGGAGTCTCCATTCCGTAGTGTGCAGGTGGACCGGGTTGCCTCGAATGCCTTTGGATCCGTCTATACGGAAGCAAAGCGGTCTGCAAGCACGGGCATTGGTGCGGGTGGTGGTGGGATGCCACTTCGTGTCCAGGAGGAGTCTGTCATGGGTGTTCCGGATGGATACGTACCGATTTCGAGTGGAGTCCAGCCACCCATGACGTTCCCAAGGCTGGAGTATGTGTATGAGGGGGAGGTGTTCTCGATTGATCAAGAGAAGATGGATGTTCTGAAGCGGAACTCAAGTAAGATATCCTTAGCGCAGGTTTCGGAATCGATTGGTCAGATGCAGTTTGGTTTTATGGACGTCTCTACGTTTCCGGGGCTGGAGGTTCAGGATGTCTCCCTCACCCAGGATCGGGAGTTCGGCTACGTGGTGCATTTGAGCGCGTCACAGGGCATGATCAGCATCAATCAGAACTGGGAGCAGTGGCAGTCCGTTCAGCCAAACTGCGAAGATCCGCAGTGCTGGGAGGATGGTCAACTACGTCCCTCCGATGTTCCCTCGAATCTTCGGTTGATCGAAATCGCCGATGCGTTCCTGGAGAAACATCGCATTGACCGATCCTCCTACGGGCGTCCGGAAGTACAGCGGGATTGGGAGGTGTTTACATCTCGTGGTCAGGAGGTCTTCGTCCCGGATATTCAGCAGGTGGTCTATCCATTGCTCGTGGACGGTACGCCGGTTCTGAACGCAGGAGGAACCCCGGAAGGGCTACGTGTCGGCGTGAATATCCGTGTGAATCGCGTGGCCTACGTGAACAACATTCGCGCCCTGCGGTTTGAGGCTTCTTCCTACGACGTTGGATTGGATGCGGAGGGGGTGCTGAATCGCGCAAAGGACGGTGGGCTCTACAGCTATCAATATCCGAATGCTACGGAGACGGTGCAAGTACCGATTGGAACACCGACGTTGGAATATGTATTGATCCATCAGAATCTGGAGGGGGAGTCCAACGAATTGTATGTACCCGCGCTCGTCTTCCCTGTTCTGAAGAAACCGGATGCATCCATCGGACGAACTCGGAAACAGGTCATCGTGCCGTTGATCGACGGATTCGAAGCGGAACGTCCGATACTGGAGCCCCGTCCTTTGCCGGAGCCTCTGCCGGTCGATCCGCTCGAAGCTCCCGCCTCAGCGCCCAGGGCGGAACCGGCGATTCTGGAAATTGCAGAGTAACACAGCATAACAAAACACCCCTGAATGCAGGGGTGTTTTGATTGCCTGTACGATTACAGCTGCTCGACGAGGAGTCGTAGCTGCTCCTTGCCTTGGGTTCCGATGACACGTTTCGTTTCGGTCCCATTCGCATCCAGGAAGACAAATGTATGCTGAGTAAAGACGTTAAAATCCTTGGCGAGTTGTTCCTCATCCTTATCCGTATCGCGGTCTTTGGTATTTACGCGGATCACATTCACGCCTTTATCGGTTTCCGCAACCACTGCTTTGACGTGCGGTTCTTCAGCTAGGCAGGTGGGGCACCAGTTCGCATAGAAGAAGAGGACAGTCGGCTGATCGTTTGCTATTGCGGCTTCATACGCGGCTTTGGAGTACTCTACATATGTTGCGCCTCCGGCGGATCCCTGATCCTCGTTGTCCATCTTGTCCTCCATCATGGAGTCATCGTTCATCGCGTCATCTTTCTCCATGCGGTTGTCTTTATCCATCATGGCATCGTCCTTGTCCATTTTGTCCTCCATCATGGCATCATCCGACGGGGTTGGGGCGGTATTCGTCGCAGAGGCCATTGGACACCCTTGGCCCAGTAGGAGCGCAACGGCAAACAGAGGGAGGATCGTATAGGAGTACTTCATAGCTTGTTTATACATTAGTTTGTTTTTAGTCTAGAGAGCATAACAAACGGATTTGGAAATCAAAAACGATTCGATGTTGATACTGCAAAAAAACAGAAAACCCGCCGCGAATGGTCGTGACGGGTTTTCTGCTGAGTCGTTTGTGCTTATTCGCAGACGCGCTTGAGCTGGAAAACGTGTTCCACCGGATGATTGAAGAACTGTGCAAGCAGCAGGGCGAGGGACAGGGAGGGGACGTAGTCCCCCTTTTCCATCGAACAGATGGTCTGTCGACTCACACCCACGGCTTTTGCCAGCTGTTCCTGGGTGATCTTCTTTTCCTGGCGAAGATTGCGAAGGCAGTTATAAACGGTATGTTCCTTTGCCATATAAGTGATAATGGCAAGTCTAACAGACGTTTGGGATTTGGTCAAGATTCTTTGACAGGTTGAGTAAAAAAATTGCTTATTTTAGCCATTTTTTATAGTCGTATCGTTGGTGCTACAATACGCACATGATCCGGACACTCCTGATTACCTTGGCAGTGAGCTTGATGTACATCAGTGCTGTTTCGGCGCATACCATCGCCTACAGCGTGTTTGATTTTGAACAAACGGATGACGGGATTGAGTTGGTGGTTGGACTGCAGCCGGAATTGGCTCTGACGGTGTTGGGTTTGGGACACACAGCATTGACGACGTTGGAACCATTCGATCAGAAAATGGAGTTGATCGGTGCCTATGTGGAATCCAACGTCCGGCTAACGCAGCAAGGAGAGCGCTGCGTATGGCAGACGACGACGGATCCGCTGCGCGACAGTCTGATCGAGCAGCAAGCCGAGGGAATCACGGTTCGCGGTCTGATCCGTTGTCCACATTCGGAACAACCGTTCGACATCCAAACGGATCTGTTCGTGGATGCACATGCGAATCAAAAGAATCTCTTGCGCTATCGTGATGGGGAGCAATTCGTCGCCTTTGCGGAGCTGGATCGATTTCAGGATTCTGCCACGGTGGATCTGCGCGAGACATTCACAGAGACCCGGCGATCCCATCCGGAATACCGGGTACGCCAAATCGTGCTCAATGGTCTGATCGCATTGACGTTGGTGTTGGGATTGGGTTGGGTACTACTTCACGTCCGCAAGCGGATCAAAAAGCGCCAGGATGAGTGGCGCGAATAGGATGAGGCGGTTTGTGTTTGTTACAAAATCTTAAACCGCATGGCGCCAGAAATGCCTCCGGCATCCTCGAGTCGCTTGCCCATACAGGCGTAGCAGATCATTTGGAAGTGCATCTCCACTTCTTCCGCATCCATCCGCTGAAGCAGTCGAATTGAAACGCGATAATGTCCGTGCCAACGGATGAGCAGTTTGTAAGCGTCCTGTCTTGGACGATCGGCGCTATGGAAACGGTTCAAAATCCTGAATGATCCTATCTCCGGATTTCCATTGAGTGACCGCAGCGGAACGGTTCACGTGTACCTCCTTGGGCATGTGATCATTTGATCTGTTCTATGGTACGCGTCAACTATTCCGGTAACGTAAACATTCGTTTTAGGACATCGATCCGATCGTGTTTCATCAGATTGTGCGGATCCTTGGAAAGGATGAGCTGCTGTAAGTCTTGAGGAAGACGTTCTTCGATAAGGTGCAGCATCTCCGGCGGACTCACCAGACGGATCTTCGTGGCATGCCCATCATGAATTAGGGATCGGATCTGATCCGTGATCTGTTCGGCAAACTTCTTTTTTCGTGGGGTGTCGTGCGCGTCACTTAAGTCGCTTCCGACATGAGAATGGTCGCTGCTTGAAAAGGTTCCTTCGCGATCGCTTAATCGGTCTGGGATCAGGGTGAGGGATTTGAGTTCTTCAAGGGTATCGCCTCCGGCCAAGAGGAAGGTCGCCTGTTGCTCATCCGTCAGGACGATGAGGGTTGGTTCCGGAAAATGTTGGAGTTCTTTGGGGAGTTGCATAGGTTATTCGGTATAGCTGTCTTCACGCAAAAAGGGAACGAACGTCTCGTATTCGTCTTCGGTTCCGTTGGATCGTTCGATCACGCCGATCGCATGGAGGCCGGGAATAAAGTATGTTCGTAGTGTTCCGTTTTTGGTTGTGTCGTGACGATAGAGTCCTTGTTCGAATGCTTTCAGGACGATGACATCGCGTGTGGTTAATCCGCGAGTGCCGTATAACCCTCCGCGCTGCAGCAGGGCCAGCATATCCTTCTGGGGCATTACCGGATAGTTGGACCGGTCTACATCCTGCACCAGGTCCAGCCAGCCCGACAGGATCTGCTGCGTATGGAGATCTAACGTCACTTGTGCGGCTACGACACGGTTCCCATCTTTCCCGAAGACGTCGAGTCCGTCCTGACTTACATGATAGTGGACGACTTGCTTACTGGGTAGTTGCGGATCTCTGCAGCCATCTCCCACATGCGGAAGTTGAGGCGGCTCCGGATCCGTCAGGGATCCAAATCGCACCAATTCCTCCAATGCGGAAAGGGAATCCTGATTCAGGCAGCGATTACCTTCCTGCATAAATCTCCACCAGTCGTTCCAGCTGAAGGCCATACGGGGCTTCCCCCAGGAGCGTCGTTCCACGCCACGTCGATTCATGAAGTCCTCTACGATACCAATGATCGCTTCATCGTCGATGACGCGGTTGGTTAGGGGTTGAGAAATATCCTGATGGTTCGAGAAGGTCAGTCGATTAGTTTCGGCGTTATACGACCAGCGGTACCCATCCGCATCCATCCAGGCCATGGTCATGGCAATGGTCTTTGGTTTCTCCTGCAGGGTTCCGGCGGGAATGCGTAGCGCCGTCGTGATGTTCCCAAGGAAACTGGGATCCGGAAGTGTCTGATGTTGTCGAAGTACGCTGATTTCTGTGGGGTACGGTGGGATTTCCGCATCAAATTCGATTCGAGGGTCAAAGCCCGCTCGCGCCGGTGGGCTGGGAATCGGTCCCGGAATTTTGCCAAATCCTTCATAGAAGGTCACGAACCCTTCCGGGGACGGTGTGCCGTACGGTTCCGGGGATTCCACCTCCAGTATCGGTTGGATACAGCCGGCGCCGAGGAGGGCTAAGGCTAGGCAGGGAAGGATCAGGTGTCTAATCATGTGTCTATGATATCAGGAAAACGACTTGCAAGGTTGGGGAGGGATGGTATATTCCTAGTCTCCGACTAGGAAATATGAATGGATTTTTTCGCATCCCCGAACGATTGCACCTTGGTCTGATCCTCATGACGGAGCTTGCACAATCCATGGAACCACTTTCGTTACGTGAGATCGGATCCCGGATGCAGGTTTCCGAGGGGTACCTGGAAGCGATCGCCGCACGGTTGAAGAAGGCGGATTTGGTTCAGGGATTAAAGGGTCCGAATGGAGGGTATCGTCTGCGCATGCCTCCGGGACAGATTCGGCTCGATGCCATCATCACGGCCATCGAGGGTCCGGTTGCGCTGGTGGATTGTCATGGGGAGGGCGTATGCCCGGTGCAGGGACGCTGTCACTCCAAGAAGGTTTGGGATGTACTCCAGTCCGATATTCAAGCGTCGCTGAAACAGCGCACGCTGGCCGATGTAATATGAAGTCGATCTATTTGGATCATGCGGCAACCACGCCCACGG
>WJLE01000199.1 GCA_014728655.1 Candidatus Uhrbacteria bacterium | reverse complement strand
GTCCGACCATAAGGTTTCATGGTAGTTGATGGCACTCACCCGTGCTAATTGGCGTCCCGTGATGTTTTTTTTCACTGAAATAGCCTTTGGTGCTGCCTTGGGCCTGTTTACCACACGGTAAGCCTGATAAATCGAAGTCCAGATACAAAAAACCGCGCCAGTCATGCCGCAAAGTGCGACTGCACCGGTGACTAATGGCCCGTACAGCTTGCTCTAATTGGGCTAGATTCATTTGAGTTAGCCGATCCAAGGATCGCGAGAGGGTGGAGGTATCGGCAAACCTAGAGATTTGATAGACTTGTGCTAAAGAGCGTTCGGGACGCAGGACCGAATTGACCAATGAGAGATACTCACAACCGGTCAAAATACTCAACAGCACCTGAGTAAGTTGATTTGGCAGCGGATAATCCCGCTTTTTCACCGGCGGTACTACACACTGGAATGGTTCAAGGACCTTTTGACGTTGGTAGTAGACAGCCAAGACGCCTACAGCAGCGAATTGGGTAGTGCAGCGATCCGGTGTAACCTGGATTTCGATAGACATACAAGTTCCTCCTTAGCGACTAAGTCTAATGAACTTTTCGGATTCACTCATATTCTATCGATTTTGGCCCAAATTCCCGAATAGAATCACGGTCTATATGCGTCCAAGCCTGGGAATCGAATAGAAACCGGCTCTATATGCGCAAAAATAAGGTCAAAGACTATCGAAATTACATTTGGGTGCGTTTCATTCCAGTAAATGTTGCTAGGCAGCGACTGCTACGCAGTCAGATATACCAGGCGACATAGCCCAAGGAGTAGAGAGTGCTGATATAGCCGGGTCAGCATCACCTTCTGCGACCATGGTCTGTTCTGGGAGATGACCAGGGTAAGGGGTGGTGTATAAGCGGGTATGGCGTTGGCGTCTGCGAAAATCGTGATAGGCATCCCAGTCTCCGTTCTCAGCCACTGCTCGGAGTCGCAGTAGGTTTTCTGCTCCTTCCAAGGTCCAACGCATGCCTGAGAGTTCCAGGCGATCTTTAACAAAGTGCCGACAGGCGCCCTCAATTACACCCGAAGCAATGGGCCAACCGCGCGCGAGGTAGGTTGCATAGTCCATATAGGGTAGGTTACGCTCGAAGTAGCCCGCGGTCTTAAGCAATTGTTTGCGCTGCCGCTCCGTACCCGAGTCCTGCTCGGCCAGCTGGCGGAATTCCTCAATCAGTTCCGCGGTTTGACTATGCAGCATCTGGCAGGTTTTCTCCCGGACCCAGGCTGTCCGGTCAGGATGGTCTTCGCCCCAGAGCGCATTGGCGGTGTCCCATAAGTATTCATGGGGGTGAATGAAGTCCAAGAGCAACTCAAACTCAGGAAAATGCTTCTCGATGCGTTTCTGGAGAGCTACACAGCCATCACAGAGCGCGACACGGTGCTGAATATGCGGGCCCTCCCGCGCCTCAACTTGGTGGGCCAAGCGGGCCAAGGCGGTATCTTTGTCCTCCAACGTGGCCCACAGCTGTTTGTGTTGAGGTTTGGGCGGGGGATCCAACTGGGGCGTCTCCTGATCAAACAAGCTCTGGATTACCATCTCTGGGGTGCGGGATGCCTCCGCAATCGTATAGACGGTCGTCACGACAGCCTCCTTTTTGCGCCCCCGCTTCTGGCCTTTCTTTAACCGGACCTTAGTCTCGGCGGGCGTTGCGCGGATAATCGGCACCCCTTTACCGTCCGCTTGGACCACCAGAATCTCGGCCTCTGTCGCGACCAGCGGGGGCGGCTTCTGGGCGTAGTACGCTTCTACCGCTGCGCTGTCCGTGGCGATCATCGCTTGCAGGGGGCGCGTCGAGAGGGCCACGTTCAAGAAGCGCGCTTCCAAGTCGCAGGTCACGTTATAAGGAAGCTGGACGCCTACAAACTCGCTCAACTCCCGGAGGAAATCCGAATAGCAATCTTCTGCTAAACTCAACTCGGCGGCCAAGGGCCAGCGGCTGGTCAGTCCCTGTTTGTAGAAGTAAGGTCCCCAGATCGGCATCCGCCCAAACACAGATTTGTAGTTGCGTTTCTTCTCACTATGGTAAGGCAGCATCGTATCATCCTCCAGCGTGAGCGGTGCGCGGGAGAGGTTTTCGGCCCGGGATACAAAGAACAAGGACAACAATTTTGCTCCTAAGCGCAACAACCAGAAAAAGAGCCCGCGTTCAATCTCATACGCCGTGGCTTGGTGTGCCGCGTCGTTCGTGACATAGTCAATCAGCTTCGTGAACTCTTGGCGGATTTCATGTATAATGGTATCTGAGTTGAGAGTCATGTTTAGCCTCCTGGTGTTGTGTTTGGTCAAACATACTTTACCAAGAGTCGCGTGACTTTCAACTCATTTCTTGTTTTCTCTACCCGGCTTTCTGTTGGTTTTTACTGATTTGAAACACACCC
>WJLE01000198.1 GCA_014728655.1 Candidatus Uhrbacteria bacterium | reverse complement strand
CGGTAGAGCTTGGTGTGGATGGAGTTGAACTGGATATCCGTCTGACGAAAGACCAAAAGCCCGTGATCGTTCATGATGCAGATCTCCGGCGCATTGCCGGAGATAATCGTTATGTAGAGGATCTGACGTTAGCCGAACTCAAGCGGGTTCCGCTACGACATGGATCCAGTATTCCGACGATGGATGAGGTGACCGGATGCGTTCCGGATCCTTGCATCATTGATTTTGAAGTGAAGGATGCACGTGTGTTGGATCAGGTCATACGGAAGCTCAATACGAGCAAGGGGCTACGTTCTCGCGCCCTGATTTCTTCTTTTCAACCGACAGTGATCGAAGAAGCGAAACGGTTACTACCCGAAGTGCCTAGGCTTTGTCTGCTCAAGCGCTGGCCAGTCCGTACGTGGAGATTTTCGGAGTGGCTGAGCATGCAGGATGTTTGGGGGGTGGC
The DNA here is from genome assembly GCA_014728655.1 of Candidatus Uhrbacteria bacterium. Lineage (GTDB taxonomy): Bacteria > Patescibacteriota > Patescibacteriia > 2-12-FULL-60-25 > 2-12-FULL-60-25 > 2-12-FULL-60-25. Next base: position 2,742 of record WJLE01000198.1, on the reverse strand, counting down.
ACAAATATATACGGCTTTAAACGAGCCTCGCATTCGTTGGCTTAAATCATTGGAAATCCGTGTCGGCACCTGGGAGCCGTTCGGACTACGTAGTAGCCAACGTCGCGCGCGCCGTCTTGCACGGATGGGTATTGATCTTGCCATCGTGAATCAGCCTCAGTGCTATCAGAGAGCGGGTGAACATGAGCTTGAATAAGTATCTGTAGCTATCAAATTGGATTGACGATGCTTTCGGTTTGTATTATGGTGGCACATCGTTCCTTATCAATTAGCCAGTGTAATGGCTCGCTTCATGGACTCACCAACTGTAAGAAAGGAAGTTTGTCATGACGACTAACGTTGTTACCGACGAACAGCTGGGTGCATTTTCACGCAGGCAGCATGAGCTTTTTCATCGCGTACGAAAAGGAGCTCTGAGCTTCGAAGTTGCAATGGCGACGCTGCAACAGCTACTTGATGGGAAAAGATCAGGGATAGAAGAGCGTTCCGAGCTCAACGCCCTCACAACCATCACCATCCCCTCTGACGCCACAGCTGAACAGCTCATCGCCGACGCCAAGGCCGCGTTAGAGCAGGTGGGCATCCCCTTCACTTACTTCGATGACGACGTGATCTCAATCATTCGTCGCGACCTGGAGCTCGTGAAGGGTAAGACGCTGGAGGTGCTCCAACATTGCTTTGACCACGACTGGACAACCGTAAAGGGTCGAGTTCTTCAGCGAGGTCAGGGCTTCGAAGGTAACGCCGCCGCATTCCTCGTCTGGGTCACCCAGGCAAAGTGGAAGGGGCGGTTCGTCTCCATCGCGTATACGGATGATCGTCTGTTCCCGGGCAGTGGCGCCCTACGTGCCCCGTACTTTGATCGGGACGAACAGAGCCGCAGGTTGGACCTGTTCGATGTTGACTGCAAATGGTCCGACGACGACGTTCTTGTGGCCTTCCGAGCGATTTGAGCCTATTGATGCTCGTTACGCACCTTCTCTCCCCGTTGTTCGTACTGAGCGATGGGGATCGAGATTTCAGATCATGACTTGATCGTGCACTGAAACCTCGAACTTTCTAAACCGATTTTGAAAACGGCACGATGGATCTGATGTACATCCGGTGCATGGTGCCGTTTTCAATCAAACGAAGCAGGGGGAAGGTGGATCGTCCACTGATACTTGCAATCGTACGGCAATGAGGAGGTAACGCCCCATGGCAACGCCGATTCGACAGATTACACATGACAAACTGCACCCAACGCTCGTAGCCCTTTCGGATGCGGGTGCGACCATTGAGGATGCGGATTGGATCCGCAAGCCGGGCAATGCAGCACTGCTCGTCCGCTTCATCCGGGATTCACGAGCCGAAGTCGAACGCAGTATCGGATCCACGATCACCATCCCCGTCTCCTACCAACTCCCTTTCCACGAAGAGCTGCACGGCACGGTCTTCGACTGGGCGAGCAGCTTGTTCAGCAACACGTATACGTGGGAGGAGCACGAGTCCGTCCGCGGACTCGTGGATCGTACGCCCGGGGACCGAGACTTCCTCGTGAAGCATTTCACGGAGGAAGAGATCAGGGAGATGGATGGTCTCACGAGCGAGCATGTCATTGCCTGGGCGGATAAGAACGGCTATCGCGCATCCGTGCTCGAAGAAACCGTGGACTTCGCCAAGGCGCAGCCTGACCTTCAGCGACAGTTTCCAATTGTTGCTCTCGGTTCGTTCGCCGTGTACCGCGCCTCGCGCGTCGTCGCGATCCTGCGCGGGAACGACGCGAGGCGCGGCCTCGACGACGGCTGGTTCGACTACAGGTGGGATGCGGACTCCCATTTCCTGCTCGTCCGCAAGTAGCCCTCGGAAACTTGGTCCCTTTGTCCTTTTGGACGCTTGGTCCCTTCGCATTCGCTCAGGGCAGGCTCTTGGTCCCGCACGACGCTGCATCCATCGGATGCGGAAGTCGTGCGGGTTTTTTCTTTATGGACTCCATCCTACCTATTCCTGAGCGTTGTGCTAACATCTTTTTATGTCCAAACAACGTCCAAAGCTGCTGTTATTAGATGCGAATGCCCTTCTGCATCGGGCTTGGCATGCGCTTCCACCATTGAAGGCTCCGGATGGGACGGTGGTGAACGCAGCGTATGGGGTGACGTCTGTGGTTTTAAAGATGATGAAGGAAGAAAGGCCGGATCTTTTCATCGCCTGTTGGGATACGGCTGCACCAACCTATCGCCACGAAGCCTACGAGGACTACAAAGCGACACGGGAAGAGAAAGAGGATGAGTTGTATGAGCAGATCCCTATCTGTCAGGAGGTATTAGAGGTACTTGGAATTCCGTCACTGGAAAAGGATGGTTATGAAGCGGATGATCTTATTGGAACGCTTGCGAAGAAGGGTGAGGGAGGTGGTTACCACGTCCGCATTGTCACGGGTGACCGCGATGCCCTACAGCTGATTCAGCCGAACGTTGATGTCCTAACGTTTAAGAAGGGTGTCAGTGTGACGAAGCTCTATACCAAGCATGAGGTGTTGGAGGATTATGGTGTTCCACCGGAGCGATTAACGGATTGGAAGGCGATCAAGGGCGATCCATCCGATAATATCCCAGGTATCTCCGGGATCGGTGATAAAGGGGCCACGGAGTTGCTGCAGAAGTTTGATTCCCTGGAAGGAGTCTTTAAGGCGGCGAAAGATGATTCTACAGATATCAAGGCGGGGATGCGTAAAAAGATCCTGGAGGGTGAAAAGTCCGGGCG
>WJLE01000197.1 GCA_014728655.1 Candidatus Uhrbacteria bacterium | reverse complement strand
AGTCACTATGGGTGTTTCGACCTTCGGTTTGATGTGCGGAGATCCCGGCTCCGATCAGGAACGGCTGTTGCAGATCCATAGCATCAGACGGTGATGGTTTCTTCGTTCCGCGGGACATCCGCTTGGATTTTAAGCTCGTCTTTAACACGCGTTGCGAATGCGGCAGAGGCCTCGGCTTCTCCGTGAACACAGTAAACGTGTTTGGGGAGGGTGGCGGCACCACGCAGCCAATTTAGAAGTTTGGTCTGGTCCGCATGGGCACTAAATGATCCCATGCTAACGATCTTCGCCTTTACCGGAACCATCTCTCTGAGCACCTTAACCACCTTTTGTCCCTCGTAGATCTTGCGACCCAGCGTTCCCGACGCTTGGTAGCCTACGATAAAGACGATCGTATTCCGCTTGCCCAGATAACGGACCAGATGATGCTGGATGCGACCACCGGTCATCATTCCGGATCCGGCGAAGATGATTTTGGGGTACGGTGCGTCGTTAATGAGCATGGATTCATTCCGGGTTTTTGTCAGGCGTAGTCCCGGGAAATCGAAGAAGTCGTCTCCACGCATCACACGGGCCAATGCTGCCTTGTCATAGTATTCCGGATAGCGCTTCATGACGTCCGTCACACGGATTGCCATGGGGCTGTCGATGTAGGTATCGACGGGTTCCAGGCCTTCATCCTCCACCATCCGGTTCATGTGATATAGCAGGTCCTGTGTTCGTTCTACCGCAAACGCAGGGATGAGGAGGACGCCCCGCTGTTTAATCGTCTCGAGGATCACGGACCGAAATACCTCCATGCGCTCCTTGTGATCCTCGTGGATCCGGTTCCCGTAGGTGGTTTCGATAAAAACGGCATCCGCTGCAGCCATTTGTGCCGTTGGCCGCAGGATCGGTGTGTCGACGTTTCCTAGATCACCGCTGAACACAACGTGCTTCCCGGCATCATCCTCCAGTTCCACGAAAGCACTGCCAAAGATATGTCCGGCATCCCGGAAGCGGAACTTTAGATCCCCAATTCGTTTCCAGCGTGAGTAGGACTTGCCCTCCATGAGCTCCATGCACGCTTCCACGTCCTCCAGTTCGTAAAGCATGGGGCGATACTCCCGCTCAAAATCCTCCTTCATGATTCCATAGGCATCTTCAAGTAGGATGCGTGCAAGATCCTTGGTTGGTTTGGTGAGGTAGATGGGGCCACGAAACCCTTCCCGGATAAGCTTTGGCAATCTGCCGATATGATCCAGGTGTGTGTGGGTGATAATGACGGCGTCGATGGTGCTCGGATCGAATCCGAATGGACGATAATTCCTAGCATCGTTATATGCGGAACCTTGGTGCATGCCGCAATCAACCAGGATTCTCGTTTGAGCTGATTCCAGTCGATAACAGGAACCGGTGACTTCTCTCGCCGCCCCGTGCGGAGTGATCTTCATATTTCGTTAGGTGACATGTTTCCTGAGCATGCTCGCAGCGTGAGGCGGCGAAGGGGTATAGGTGACTCGGTTTTGTTTTCGCATGTTCGTTTGCAATTCATCCCGTCTTCGCAGCTGAATGAATGTAGATGACGGTCACACAGCACGAAGGAATGCACTCAGTCTACTACCGATCACCCATCCCCGACAACCCAATCATTCCGGAAAGGCTTCCAGTGTGACGTTTATCGTTTGCTCTTCTCCCTTGCTCAGGATCTTTACCTGTACGGTTTCCCCCACGTCCTTGGCTCGGATTAAATTCGCAAGACGATGTTCCTCGTCCAGCTTCGTTCCATCGAACTCCAACAGGATATCATTCTCAGTGATGCCAGCTTTGTCTGCGGCGCTCCCCGGTGTCACGGCGAGTTCTCCGGGCGCTTCTCCGCGGATGACCAAGACACCGTAATCAACGGAGAGGTTGTTTTTCTCCTTCAGCGTTTCATTGATCTGGATGTAGCGGATGCCCAGGAACGGGCGCACGATGGATCCGTTCTGTTGCACGGACTCCGAAACTTTCCGTACCATGTTGGACGGGAGTGCAAACCCGATATTCTCCGCTCCGGCCATAGCGACGTTTACGCCAATGACATGTCCGTTCAGATCAATCAACGGGCCACCCGAATTTCCGGGATTAATCGCCGCATCCGTCTGGATTACACCCTCCAGCCGTTCCAGGTGCCCATACCCGTCCCCTGCGGTCACGGACCGCGATAGCCCCGAGACCACGCCAACGGAAACCGTATTACGGAATTCGGCCAACGCGTTCCCGATGGCGATCACGGTCTGACCCACTTCAACCTCATCCGAGTCGCCGAAGGTGAGCGCCGGAAAATCTTCTCCGTCTATCTTTAAAACGGCAATATCAAACACCGGGTCCTTTGCAACGATGGTCGCGGGGTGCTCCGTCCCGTCATCCGTGATCACGGTGTATTCCACACCCTCCTGATCCACGACATGGCGGTTGGTCACGATATAGCCGTCGGTACTGATCAGGAACCCCGTTCCTCCCCCGATTTCAATCTGCTCATTTCCGATTGCGCGTTGCTGTGGGATCCGTCTTTGAAACAGATCTCCAAATGGCGAAGGGGATCCGAAAAAGTCCTGAAACGGATCGTAGGAGTCTTCTTCATAGTACTGTTCATACACCGGAACCTCTTTTGTTAACGTAACGGAAACGACGCTTGGGCTGACCTGTTTGATCATGTCAATCAGTAACTGCTCACGTGCACCCTCTCCGTCTGTGACGGTTGCCGCTTCGGTTGTTAAAACGTTCTGTTGGGTTTGTACGGACGAGGTCTCAAGCCAACGTTGGACGTGCGTTTTGATTTGATCCTGTGATGCGATCACAACAACCGTTGCGACGATCAGGATGGAGATGCTCCCAATCAATCCGCCCAGGATGCTGGCGACAAGTTGTGATTTGGTTTCTTGCGGAGTCATACGTGTGTATAAGGTGTGTTTATAAATACTGTTACGTAAATAATTCTCGCATCTTTCAACAAAAATCAAAAGGTTTGACGTTGTGAAAAAAGAATGAGAAAATAGAATCGGTACAGGGAGAAGACATGGTTGAACTTCCGGAACTCCTCTCGCGAAATTCTCTGATTATTTTTGTAGGAAGTCTGCAAAGCGGTCTTCTTTTTCATCTGGAGCAGCTCTATAAGGCGAAGCCTAACGCCTTCGCTCCTGTGAGGACGATTACTGCGAATCGGATTCGTCGCGAAGCATCGCGTTGGTACGGTTACGCAATGGCAAAGGTGCCTAGCTCGGATCTGGCCGTTCAGTACTTTGACCGGTCGTCTCCGACGAATACATTGTATAAATACGGAGTTCTATACGAACACTTATTTGATGCATTAGATTCCGGACGAGTGCCGATCTTGGGCATGACTTCCGAAGGGTACGAACATCTGATCTACGAAAGCACGCCTCCATGCGATCGCTGCGAACACTGCGGCCACGAGGAGGTGGATCAACGATGGTCTAAGATGATCCGTTCGCATCTGGTGGTACCACTGGTACCCGATGAACTTTCCGGGTTCACGGACGCGTTCGCGATCGAGCACCATCTGGCATTAGATGCTGCCGTAGAGCTGACTGAGGAGCTCAAACGCAGTTCCACGCTGCCTCCACCACTTACGGAGCGTCCTAGTGGGATCTACCAGGTCTCGCTCAGCTCCACGAGGGACGAAACGTTCCTGGAAAAGTTCCACGAGACGCTCTCAAGCGCATCTTAATTCCTCCGAACCTCGTGACGCCATGCACCCCAGCATGGCGTTTCGTGTTTTTGACAGAGTGTTGCTCTATGGAGATAATTATTTTGGTACAAGGAGGATCCAACAGATGGAAGGATGCCGCCACCGGTTAAAACATCGGTCGGTTTTGGTGCTGCTTGGTGAGTTCGAGGCTGGATTGTTATACCAACTCGAGCGAATCCATGCATACGATCCGGAGACGTTTCGTCCAATCGTAACCTATACCACGAATCCAAACGTGCTGAGCGCACGCAAGCGGTGGTTAAGGTCCGTATCGGACGATGCCTTGCGCGCCCTGGATATCACAAAGGTGATCACCGTCTATCGGATCGAGCAGTTCCGATATCTCGTGACGAGTGATGATCTTCGAAAAGGTCTGAATGAACGGCACATCGGATTGTTGGGGATGACGCCGGAAGGGTATGAGCGTTTGCTGAGCGTGCGTGACCGATGGCGAGGAGAGCCTCACCACCTTCGCACCAACTGCGATGACCGACGTCAACGGACGACGGAATACCATGTGGGACTGGGAACAGTAGAAATTTCTGCGATCACCATCACGCCACGAGATTTGAAATCGTTCTCGCATGCGCTGATGTGCGATTTTGACTATCCGGTTGATCGGGCGATCGAGTGTGTAGAACGCCTTCGTCAGCAGACGACCCGACCGCCGCCCAAAACCTCCGGCACCTTTCATGTTGAGATCCCGGCTAACGGACCGCGCGACCATTCCGTTTTAACAGAGCTCGCATCTCTCTTGCCCCCCAAGGTTGGATAAGACCACGGGGGGTATTTTTTATTCTGTTATTTACATTCTGATGGTCTTGCACAATACGTCAGGCCCACAAATAACAGCGAGCTGCTAACTTTTAGATTAGGTTAGCGTTTTACTAGAATTCGAAAAATTAGCTTAACTCAGCTAATCATTTATTGATGATGCCTAAGGGGCTTGACAAAATGTAAAATGTATGTTACATTATTATGTCAAAGATCAAAAGGAGGGAGATCGACACAATTGCTTACCTTATTGGTTTGAGCGATTCTGCCGATTTGGTCTCCATCCCGGAGTCCAAGGGGGAGTTCATCGGCCCCACAACAACGCACAACCTGATAATCGGAGGAATCTCATGACGAAACTTATCAGCATCAAGCTCGTTCTCATCGCCTGCATCCTCGCCGCCAGCACCGTCGCTTGCACCAAGGTAACGACCACGCAGCTCGATGCTGCTACGAACCAGCAGAACCTCGAGCGCGCGTTCGCGAACGAGGACTCGCTGAACAGCGACATGATCACGTACTCCTTCGAGTACGTCGACAGCGACGATACGGCCAAGCCCACGCGCCACGACGACCCCGCAGTGACCGTGACGGTCGCCAACGTCGAAGGCAGGCAGGCCTACAGCTACGAGCCGCACCGGATGCCCGCGAACAGCACCGGCGTATCCGTCGGCCAGTAGGGTCTACCTCGAGCGCGGCGCGGGGTGGGAGCCGGAAGAGCATCGCGCTCTTCCGGCTCCCGCCCCACCTCTTAAACCCACCAATCCTCTCGGAGTGGTGGTGTTTTTTTATCGTGGGGCGTCGTTGCGTCGTTACATCGGGCGTCAGCTTAAGATTGTAACTTCTTAGCTCGAACAGCTCCTTTTTTGTTCCCTCTAGTCAAATGCCTTAACGCAACGAAAGGGAGGGGTGTATGGAAAAATCGACTAAACAACTTTCCCCAATCCCCCGCAGCGCGGGGGTGAGGGGCTTTGCGAGCTAACCAACGACGCTCCCTGTCTCCCGAGGTCCCTCGCTGCGCTCGGAAAAGGCATGATGGAATTCCAAATGAATGGAACGATTCAATTCCCTATCACCTCCCCAGCCCAACCTCTCGGAGCGGTGGTGTTTTTTATTCCGTCGTCGTTGCGTCGGTCGTCAGTTCATGCACCTGTCCTCAGGATTCTGAGCATAGTGAAGTTTGCAAAGGGATCGTATTGTTTGCAGGGTCCGCAGTACGAGGCTCCTGCCCGCCATGGCGGCATAGTAGGCGGGCGTAGCACGTAGCCATCGAAATGAGTCATCGGCAATCCGTGATCGTTACCGCAGCTTTCGACCGATGCGAAGGCTGTTGCTAAGAACACTGACGCTCGATAGTGCCATGGCAGCGCTTGCGATGATCGGACTCAGATATCCGGTTGCGGCCAGGGGGATGCCGACGATGTTATAGATGACAGCCCAGAAAAGATTCTGCTTCATTGCCCCAAAGGTTGTTCGTGATAGTTGAATCGCTTCTGCAACATTGGACGGAGAACCGTTCATCAGAACGATCTGTCCGGTGGCGATGGCAATGTCCGTTCCTGTGCCCACGGCGATTCCAAGATCCGCTTGTGCAAGTGCCGGTGCATCGTTAATTCCATCTCCGACAAAAGCGACTTTCTTCCGGTCTTTTTGTAGGGATTTGATGATCTCCGCCTTTTTGTTTGGAGAGATATCCGCGTACACCGTTTTGATCCCCAGCTTCTTTGCCACCGCGTTGGCGCTTGCCAAGTGATCCCCGGTCAGGAGTTCGATCTCCAGGTGAAGGCTGCGGAGTCGTTCGACGGCTTTTTTTGATTCCGTTTTTAGACGATCCTGAGCGGCAATGATGCCGATGAGGGTTTTGTTCTGGGATACGAGAATGACCGTCTTGGCCTCTTTACGAAGTCCATCGATCTGCGCTCGTAGCTCATCCGGAATCGTTACGCACTGCTCTGTGATGAACGATTCGGTTCCGAGCGCGATTGCCGTCCCTTTAAGTTTTCCTCTGACGCCGCGCCCCGGGGCGCTCTCAAACGCATCCACCTCCTCCAACTTCAGTTTCTTCGGCGTATGTTCACGGATATACCTTAGGATCGCTTGTGCGAACGGATGTTCCGAGTATTGTTCCAGGCTTCCGGCAATCCGAAGCAGGGATAGCGGTTGAACGGTGGAGGAGCGATTTTCAATCACATCCGTGACGCTCAGAGAGCCCTCCGTAAGCGTTCCGGTTTTATCAAAGATGACGTGGGTAACGTCCTGCGCAATTTCGAGTGCACTCCCCTGTTTGATCAGGATTCCCTTCCGAGCCCCGGTTCCGGTACCCACCAGAATAGCGGCAGGCGTGGCAAGTCCCATGGCGCACGGGCAGGCGACGATGAGGACGGCAACGGCATGACGGATGGATACCGCCAGATCCGACGTCGTGAGCATCCAGCCGAACAGGGACAGTGCGGCAACCATTAAAACCAATGGGACGAACATACCGGAGAGTTGATCCACATATCGTTCGATTGGAGTTTTTGTGTCTAACGCCGTCTCTACGGTCTGTACGATGGCATCTAACGTGGATTTGCCGGCCATGGCTGTTATTCGTATGATCAGATTTCCCTCCGTGTTAAAGGTGGATCCGAATACCGCATCTCCTTTGCTTTTAACGATCGGAATCACCTCTCCGGTTAACATCGATTCATCGATCGTTGCATTTCCGCTGATAATGACGCCGTCCATCGGGACCGTTTCTCCCGATTTGACGATGCAGGTATCGCCGGGCCGCAGGACGCGCGGATCTACATCCTCTTGTGTTCCATCTGCAGTGACCCGATGCGCAAGGGTTGTGCGTAGCGTCAGTAGCTCCTCGATCGTACGATTCGCTCGACTGCGCTGCCGGTGTTCCAGGAATTTGCCAAGAAGGATGAACGTAATCATCATTCCTGAAACCTCAAAATAGACTTCTCCGCCATCGAACAGGGCAAAGGTGCTCCAGATCAGTGCAGATCCCGTTCCGAGCGTCACAAGCGTATTCATATCCATACGCTTCTCACGGATGCCTAACAGCGTGCGGTAATGGAAGTGGCGTCCAAACCAGGCAACAAGGATCCAGGCTGCACAGAGTTGAATCCAGTCCGAAATCGCATACCCCCAAACGGATCCGAGTTCCGGCTGCCAGAACATGCCTGCGATCAATGGGATGGCTAGTAGAAAAGCGATGAAGAGTTCGATGGGTTGGATGTTCTCTTCAAGGACATTGGATCGGTTTGTTTTTACCCAGACATCTCCTGGTGCACGCACCTGATAGCCCTGATCAAGGATGGTTCGCTCGATTGCGCTTCGGCCAATCCGTTTACCGTTATACTCCACGGCAGCTCGTGCGAGTGCGTAATGGACGTTCACGCGCCTTACACCCTTCAATTTTTTAATCGCGTCTTCTAATTGGACGGCACGGGTTGCGCAGTCCATTCCACGGATACGGATTGAAACTTTCATCCGTTTGATTATGCCCGGAAGTGCGTCGGTGGGCTAGTAGCTCAAGGAGCTACAAATCAAAATTTGTTTTAAAGATTTCTCGCAAAATCCGTTTGCGTGTCACGATTCCGACCAACTCCCCCGCCAGGATGACCGGGAGGCGTTGAACATGATGGGCGAGCATTTTTCCACCGGCATGGAGCATGGGGGTTTCCGGATGTGTGGTGAACGCTGGGTCGGACATAAACGTTTCCACACGGTGATGACGGATCTCGAACGCCTTATTCTCGCGTTGATGGAAGTCCGTATACATCTCCGGTGCCCGGTAGAAGCTGTCGTAGTACGGATAGAGGATCCGGAGCAGATCCTTGTGACTGATAATGCCGACCAGCTGGGACCCGTCATCAACAACGGGGCATCCGCTGATATTATGTCGATGGAGGAGTTTCACCACGTCTTCGTACGTTTGATCTTTATGGATCGTAATGACGTCTGTCTCCATGATGTCTTTGACACGCATATTAAGGTTGTTAGAGAGTTAGGCTGACCCTTCGAAATCCTGCGAAGCGGGACTACGTGGGATGTTTGTACTAAAATGTGCTCGCGCATCTACAAACAAGACGGGTTGTCCATTCCTTGTAGATTCCAATCTTCCTTTTTCCCCTCCTCCGATTCTGACGTCTTGGCCGGAATGGAGTGCATCAACGGATGCGTCTTCAGGATTTGTTTCCGTGTCGTTTCGGTAAACAAAACGGCTACCTTCTATTTAACGGTAGCCGTGGGTTTTTTGCAAATCAGATCCTAGAACATCACCTTCAGGATATTGCCGCAGCCCGGTCTCCCCTCTTTCTTCTTAAAGCAGACCCGGTAATAGTAATCGATGCCGGATTTCACAGAGGTGTCGGTATAGCTGGTCCTGTTAATGTTGGAGAATGACTGAATCGTCTGAGACGTTGGGTAGTATGGATTTTCGTCGGTCATGGAACGGACGATGACGTATCCATCGAATTGATCGGAATCGGATGCGTTCCATTCTAGTTCAACGCTGTCGGTTGTCATGGATGCGAACAGGATGAGTTTATCAAAGGCGTGATCATACACGGTGCTTTCAAGGGCATCGCCCTTCCCAAGGTTCTCCACACCACGCTCCCGGTCCGGATCCGTACTTGGTTTCGGCTCTTCCTCTTCTATCGTCGTCTCCTCCTCCATTGATGCACCATCTTTCTCCGAATCTTCTTCGTCCAATCCGTCTTCGGTAGTGGTGGAGGTGTCTTCATCGTTCTCCTCTTCTTCTTCTATCGTGTCATTTGCCGGTTCGTCCTCTTCGGAATAACCAGGGATTTCATTCATCCACCCCAGATCACGCTCGTTATCCGTCTCCTCCTCCTCGGAATCTGCGGTTTGATCCGTTTCGTTCGAAGGACTAACGGAAATCAAGCCATTCTGATAGAGCACATACCCGAGCGCACCAATACCACCTAGGAATAAAATGATGAAAATTGTGATAATCGCTTTTTTCATAGCCACCATATCGTAGTCGTCCTGTCACGTTCGTGCAACCGTTCAGGGACAAACACCCCTCCGCGGCGCGGAGGGGTGTGGGTCATTATTTCTGCATCTTTTTGAGCATCTCGTAGCCATGCATGCTTAGGGCACCGAGTGCTGAGAGGAAGAAGATACATACGGCGATCCATCCCAGGATCGGGATGAGCCAGACGAATTCCATGACCAGGACACCGAGCAGGATCGGTTTCCAGTTCAGTGGCACGTCCTTTTTCTTCCCGAGGATTTTAATGAGCCAGACACCGATGAGTAGCGCAGCGAGGATCTTGGCAACGATGAGGAGGAGGCCAAAGACGAGTCCGAGCAGAATGCCGAACAGGCTCCCCAGGATGGTTGCAAGCAACAACAGGATCGCAACCGGAGCTACAACGAGGACCACCAGACCGTACAACAGATGTATCCAGTAGTCTTTAAGGCTCCGCTTGATGCCGTCGTTCAGGCATCCGGGGATCAGGGCGACGAGGATGAACGCCGTCAGAATCATGATGAAGAGCTTCAGGAAGAATAGCGCTGTTAGGAATCCGCCAAATGCCATCTTTAGCTCTTTTTTGTCAAACGTTTTTCCAGACATCCTCCCCTGTTCCATCTGTTCGTACTGAATCCCCTGTTCCAGGATTGCACCATCCGCCACGACAGCCTCCTTCGTTCCTTTGTAGAGGATAGGCGTCTTGACCACAGCATGCTTTCCGACGTTGAAGGACTCCGCCGCTTCCACGGTTACAACCCCTTCAACGGTTGCGTTCAGCTGAACTTCCCCGCCCTTGATCACAAGATTGCGGTTCAATTTTCCGTTGATGATGACCATACCGCCCAGAACAACGAGGTCGCCATTCACTTCCCCGTCAATGATCTGTACCGTTCCTCCGATGAGGATGGCTTCCCCGCCGATCGAGCCGTTGACGGTCAGGTTCCCCCCGACCACCCGGAGGTCCTGTCCGACGTTTCCAAGGACGGAAACGTTTCCACCTGCGACCGACAGATCCTGGCGCACATCTCCGGAAATGTTCACCATACCACCGGCGATGTGCGCATCACCCTCAATCGGGCTGCTCACAATCACATTGCCGCCTGCGGCGTAGACATTTTGGGTAATCGGATCCGGTCCCAGCTGAACGTTTTCCTCCGCCTTAAATTCGGCAGCAGAAACCGCACCGGGTACCAGCAGCGCGATCCCAAAGAGTAGATAGATTAGTTTTTTCATAGTGGTTGTGCGAGAATCCTAAAATCATCTCACAAATTTAATAAATATGGTTCATATCGTACCATGTTTCTGGTAATATCTGTAGTCCCTGGTCTACAGCAAGCTCCACGGACGACAAACTTCATTCTATGAAAACTTACCGATTATTCAGCTGGAACGTCAACGGAATCCGCGCGGCGGAGCGCAAGGGATTTTTGGATTGGCTACTCAAGGAACAGCCCGATCTTCTCGGTATCCAGGAAACGAAAGCGAACCCGGATCAGTTGAGTGATCAGCTACTT
>WJLE01000196.1 GCA_014728655.1 Candidatus Uhrbacteria bacterium | reverse complement strand
CGCAAGACTCCTCGCATCGCAAACCGCCTCCTTAAGCGTTCCCGCGACTACGCACAGGTCAAAGCAGATGGTGCGCTAACCGAAGCGACGGTGATTGCAGCATTGGAGAGCCTCGACATCGACCCCTATGGCCTGGATGAGACGGATCGCAGACTCCTCCATACCCTGATCGACAAGTTTAAAGGCGGACCCGTTGGTCTTTCCACCCTCGCAGCTGCTTCTTCCGAAGAAGTGAGTACGATCGAGGAGGTCCTGGAGCCGTTCCTTATGCAGGAGGGATTCCTTGCACGCACGCCTCGAGGACGCGTCGCAACCGCACTAGCCTACAAGCATCTGGGTTTTGAGATACCGAAGGAGCAAGAGGGACTGTTTTAGGTTGTCAGGTTTTCGGGTTATCGGGTCTTCAGGTTTTCGAGTGATCAGGTCGGCGGTTAATCAGGTTGTCAGGTTGCGATGCGTCGCGGTGCAGGCTATTTGTAATTCGCTTTCTGAATCGCACAATTAAGTAAACGCAGTGTATGACCATGTGATGCTTCAGAAGGAAGGAATCGTTCAGCCGATGCGAGCGAAAGCGCTTTTGACAATAAGATTTGTGCTTGCAACTCAGATGCTGAGCCATAAGCAACCCTTAGAAAGTTCAGCCATTCTTTTTTCGTACGAGCGGATCCTTCCGCGATATTCGACATGATGGACACCGCCGCTCTGCGCATCTGATCTACAAGACCAAATCGCTCTTCTTTTGGAAACTGAGAGGTTAATTGATAGATCTGTTGCGACAGTTCAAAACTGTATTGCCAGACGATTCATTTTTGGTAGTTATACATGCACTACAGTTAGTGACATTCTGCAATCGGCATGTCAATAGCAAAAACCCGACAACCTGAAGACTTGAAGACCTGCCGACACGATGACTTGACGACCTGACAACCCGAAAACCTGACAACCTGATATAATCCCCCTATGGTCCCTCTCGGTTATTTTCTCATCGCATGGCTGATCCTACTCGGGATTTTTGCGTTTTTTGTATTGTTCACACTCATCCAGATGCTCCGCCACGGACTTCCGGGAATGTTTACCTACCTATCCACCTTTCTATTCGTAGCCGTCATCGTGCTCGTCGTACTGGGCAGCGGACTCTACTTCCTACAGGTGGACTGGAACGATAGTGTGAGCATAATCCCGGAAAGCCTGCGATACCTGTTTGGTGGCGGCAACGTCGTAAACGATACCGTCGTGGACATCCCATTATGATCGATTTAAGCAACATCCCCGGTTCCCGTCCGGATGAACAGACGATCTTTTTCCTACGTCGGCACTGGTTTGTGATGATCCCCGTGATCTTGGGATTCCTGGTCGTGCTCATCCTTCCCGTTGCCGTTTACTACATCATCCGGGCACAAATTCCGGGCTACTTTGATACCGATGCGAATTTCACGTTGTATGTTCTGGGTGCCAGTATGTTCTTCCTGTACGCCTGGCTGTTCCTGTTTCAAAACTTCATCGACTGGTACCTGGATATCTGGATCGTTACCAACTATCGCATCATCAATATCGAACAGGTCGGGCTGTTCGGCCGCACCATGAGCGAACTCATGCTCTACAATGTGCAGGATGTGACGAGTGAGATTAACGGATTTATCCGGACCATCTTCGATTACGGCGTCATCCATATCCAGACCGCCGGTGAAACCAAGCGTTTTGAATTCGAAGAGATCGCACACCCAAACCACGTGGCCAAACGGGTCCTGGAGCTCGCACACGTCCGGCGCATTGAACACATGCGACAGGGCAACATGGAAATCGGACCTGCCGCATAGCCCTTTAAAAAAGCGGTGTACACCGCTTTTTTAAATTCCTTTATCGTTTCTTCGTAATCCCTTTTGTGGGACGAAGGATACTGCGTGGCAGCGGAGGTGCAATGCCTAGATCCGCCAGTACGGCTTTTTTATCCAACTCCAACTCCGGATCAACCAGAAGTTCCTCCTCTTCTTCCTCTTCCTCATTCCCATGGCGCTTGAGGCGAGCCGCGGACGTGCCACGCTCGTACTTGGCCGCCTCCTTGCGGTTCCGTTCCTCCTCCTCGAACGCACGCATCACGTTCTCCTGTACACCCT
>WJLE01000195.1 GCA_014728655.1 Candidatus Uhrbacteria bacterium | reverse complement strand
GGATTATGTTCCGGGTGGCACGAGCGTGTTGTGGTCCACCACGAACGATGAATGGTTTGCGGGGATTATTACCGCATCCGGAACGCTTCCGGAGGATCGTGCGGTGGAGGCCGTAGTGGATCGTCAGAAGCATGTGTGGCTGCGAACGGAACAAGGTGGGTTGTTACGCATCCAGCCGACACAGCAGACAGCGTCACCGTAGCACTTATGAATGAGGAACTACTTGCTATCCTGGTACGGGATCAGAAGATCGATCAACAAACCTCGGATATCATTCGTGATCTGGTTCAGCGTGGCAAAACGCTTGAACAGGCGTTGGTGGGCGGACAATACGTTTCCGGGGAAGATTATGCCAAGGCGGAGGCCGAACAGTTGGGCCTGCAATACATGGATTTAAAGGACTGGGAGATGCCGGAGGGGCAGTTGCAGATGTTGCCGGAGGAAACGGTGAAGAACTATCACGTGCTACCGCTTGGTGTGGAGGACGATCAGACGCTGGTGTTTGCGCTTCTGGATCCGCATGACATTCGTGCCGTTGAGGCAGTGAGCTTTTTGGCCACCGGTAAGGGGTGGCGGACACGTCAGGTCATTGTGCCCACGGAT
Organism: Candidatus Uhrbacteria bacterium; assembly: GCA_014728655.1. Taxonomy (GTDB): domain Bacteria; phylum Patescibacteriota; class Patescibacteriia; order 2-12-FULL-60-25; family 2-12-FULL-60-25; genus 2-12-FULL-60-25. Next base: position 6,049 of record WJLE01000195.1, on the reverse strand, counting down.
CAGGTGAAGAAGTTGCTGAAAATTGGAGGTGTCGGAGCAGATATTGAAGCGGCAGCAGCACGCATGGGGTCAAAGCGAGCCCAGCAACAGGACAAGGAGGTAGAGGATCTTCAGGAGATCATCAAAGGAGCTCCGGTTGCCCGTATGCTCACCACGATCATGCGGAACGCCGTGGAACAGCGTGCCTCGGATATCCATATCGAGAGTTTTGGCGGGGATGAGAGTCGAGTTCGCTACAGAATCGATGGTGTGCTGCGTACGGTTCTTTCTTTGCCCGGCAACGTACATCCGGCCTTAGTTGCTCGTGTCAAAGTACTGTCGAATTTGAAGTTGGACGAAACGCGTGTGCCGCAGGATGGGCGCATCAGTCAGACCTATGGGGAGAAGAAGATCGATTTTCGTGTTTCCACATTGCCCGTTGTGGATAACGAGAAGGTTGTGATGCGTATCTTGGACACGACGAAGGGTGCGCCATCCCTGGAGCAGTTGGGGTACCGCAAGGAGCATGTGGATATCATTATGGAAGAGATTAAGAAGGCGCACGGATTATTCTTGGTGACCGGTCCGACCGGATCCGGTAAATCCACAACGCTGTTCGCCTGCCTGAACATGCTCAATCATGAGGGGATTAATATCTCGACCTTGGAGGATCCGGTGGAGTACTACATCAAAGGCGTGAACCAGTCCCAGGTCAAACCGGGGATCGGATACACCTTTGCCGCCGGATTGCGCTCCCTGCTGCGACAGGACCCCAACGTGATCATGGTGGGGGAAATCCGTGACCGGGAAACCGGGGAGCTGGCGATTCACGCTTCGCTCACAGGTCACTTGATTTTTAGCACGCTTCACACCAACGACTCCTTCGGCATTGTGCCGCGTATGACGGATATGGGGATTGAGCCCTTCCTACTTGCTGCGACGATGAATATTGGAATCGCGCAGCGTCTGGCGCGCAGGATCTGTTCCGGATGCAAGGCTGTTCAGGAGCTGGAGCCCGAAACGGTGGAGTCGCTTAAGGAGGAGTTGCGCGAAATTCCCAAGCGGTATGTGCATGAGGAGTGGGATCTGGAACATCCGGTGTTCTACCATGGAACGGGTTGCGCGCGCTGTAAGGGAAGTGGTTATGCCGGTCGCGTATCAATTGCGGAAATGCTTCTGTTTACGAACAGTGCTCGTAAGTTGGTCGAGAAAGGATTTCCAATTGAAGAAGTCGAGGTGGAGGCCAAGCGTCAGGAGATGATCAACCTGCGACAGGATGCGCTACTCAAGGCGTTAGAGGGTGTGACCACCGTGGAGGAGGTCTACCGTTTGAGCCAGGAAACCGAGGAAGGGGAAGGAAAGGATGACGATCAGAACGACGAGAAAAAGCAGGAGGTTGCCTAGCTATGCCCAGGGTACTGATTGCGGATCGGGACACGATTTCCACTTCGATCTATTCGAGCCGTTTTTCCAGTGCCTCCTTTGACGTTTCTACCGTGGAGAGCGGGGAGGCATGTGTCCGTAAAGCACAAGAGTATAAACCGGATGCGATCGTATTGGAGCTTGCATTGCCCAAGATGGACGGATTTCAGGTCATCCGGTCCTTAAAGGGTCGGCAAGAGACTGCCAAGATTCCCGTATTTTTACTTACGGAGATCGCGGAGCAGGCGGATATTGATCGCTGTGAGGCGTATGGGTGCGAGGGATTCTTTCTTAAGCCATTCGCAGATCCCTCCGTCGTGGTTCAGCGCGTCAGCGCAATGGTTCAGCAATCCTATGGCAACCTATAAGTATCGTGTGCGCACAGAGTCCGGTCAGATTCAAGCCGGCATGGTCGATGCACCGACGATGGACGATGCCGGGGCGGCGTTGGAGGAGCGTGGTTACGAGGTGCTGGTACTGGAGGCGTTTAAACCAAAGGTGGCGGATCAGGCGTTGAATTTCCTAAACCGGGTCAAGCCAAAGGATATCGTCGTCATGAGTCGGACGTTGAGCGTGATGGTTTCCGCGGCCGTACCGCTTGTGGATGCCCTGAAAAACATTGCAAACACCACGGAAAATCCAAAACTGAAGTCGATCATGATCGACGTTGCCGGTGAAGTGGAATCCGGTGCGCGCCTGTCCGATGCGTTTGAGCGTCATCCGAAGACGTTTAGCTCGTTTTTTATCAATATGATCCGATCCGGAGAGACCTCGGGTCAGTTGGAGGAGGTGTTGTCCTATCTTGCGGATCAGCAAGAGAAGGACTACGACCTGACCAGTAAGATCAAGGGCGCGCTGATCTATCCGGCGTTCATCTTATCGGCGTTGGTGGTGGTCGGCTTCATCATGATGACGTTCGTGGTGCCAAAGCTAACGGAGATTCTGGAGGAAGCGGACATGGAGTTGCCGGTTACGACGAAAATCCTCATTGCGGTTTCGGGCTTTTTTGAAAGTTATTGGTACCTTGTCATTTTCATTGCAGTCGTTGCAGTGCTTGTGTTTCGAGTCTGGATGAAAACGCCGGGCGGGAAGTTACTCTTCGACAAGATGCTGCTTCGTGCACCGATTTTTGGCAGACTGTTCAGCAGTATCTACGTGGTCCGATTTACCCGTTCTTTTGCCACGCTTATCCACGGAGGGGTGGATCAGGTCGGGGCACTGGAGATCGTTTCCAGTATTGTCGGGAATCAGGTCTGGAAGAAGATGGTGTTCGAAACGATCCAGGAGGTGAACGAAGGCAATTCGCTCATCACGTCGTTTCAGCGCAATAAGACCGTCCCAACCATGATGAATCAGATGATTGCCGTGGGGGAAGAAACCGGTCGGCTACAGGAGGTGCTGAATCGTGTGGCGGATTTCTATAAACGCGAAGTGGATAATATGGTTGCGAACCTCGTGACCCTCATCGAGCCCATTGTCATGATCCTTCTCGGCGTAGCTGTGGGAGTCATGGTTAGCGCCATCCTACTACCGATGTACAACCTGTCGAATGCGGTGTAGGGGAGCGAGTGAACGAGTGAATAGGTGTATAGGTGTATAGGTGAATAGGTGTATAAGTGTATAGGTTTTGTTACATCGGTTTTTTGTAGTAACAATTTAGCAGCTTGAGCGTTTGAACAAGTAGATCATCAATCGACTTCAGTTGATCTGTCCGAATCATGTTACATGTTTTGACGATATCTAGGTGACTGCGTAATTCTTGCGCAGATGCGTAGGCGATATTTATATAACGCCTACGTTCTTTTAACGACGATTTTGTTGAACCCTCTGCGATATTTGACGGAACAGAGCAAGCGGAACGCCGGATTTGATCCGTTAAGTTAAACCGTTCAGATGAGGGGGAGCTCTTTTAATAGCTGATAGATTTCTTGAACAAGATCGATAGATCTTTGCCACACGATGAGTGATCTGTAGGAGTGCATGTTCCATTTAGTGATGTTTAAATCAGATGTTGTCAAATGGATCTTGCCACCGATGCACCTATTAACCTATTCACATATAAACCTATAAACTTATTCACCTATACACCTAAAAATGCTATACTTATCCACAACGTAACCCACTTAATTACGTAAACGTATTTATCTTATTCAAATATGACTAAACAAAAAGGTTTTACATTAATCGAGCTTCTCGTGGTGATCGCGATTATCGGTCTCCTCGCAACGCTTGCGGTGGTTGCATTCGGGAACGCACGACAGCGTGCACGTGATGCAAAGCGTGTCGCGGATATTACAAACTTCGTGAAAGCGATGGCAGCGGCAGATGCCGATGGCGCCACCTTGGGCGGTTGTACAGGGGGTGGTCCGCCAAGCACCTGTAAGGGTCTTTCGACGTACATCAATGTTGCAAGTATTACGGATCCGTCTAATCCGACATCGCTTTGCCCGAACACCGGCGGAGTGACCGATCCGTGTGAATACAATCTCCAGAACCCCACGGCGCTGGATAGCTATACCCTCGATTTCTGGCTTGAAAGTGGATCCGGTGGTCTTGCTGCCGGAGCGCATACGGCAACCCCGTCGGGTATTCAGTAGTCCTTCGTAGTCCAACGAATCCAAACACGCTCCACCGGGGAGTGTTTTGGTTTTTACCGTCAAATTGGATATAATAGTACGCATGAAACGATCAAAAGGGTTTACCCTCATCGAGCTCCTGGTGGTGATCGCGATCATCGGGTTATTGGCCACGATCTCCGTCGTCATCTTTCGTGGTGCGCAAGAGAAAGCGCGAGACGCCTCACGGGTGGCAGATATGGTTGCGGTTGCAAAAGCTTTGTCTTTGGCAGCTAGTCAATCCATTCCCATGACCGGATGTGCGTCTAGCGGGGAATTGGTTGAGGACTGCGTAATCAGCGGCTCAAATTTCCTGGATTTTTCAACGATCCAGGATCCGCGTGCCGGCGCAACGGATCTTTGTCCGGGCACGGCTGTTGCGGCTACAACGGCGGATATCCCTTGTCGGTATACGATCTGGGCAAACGGGTCTCCGAATCCGGAACCGGATGACTACAGAATTATCTTTTTCCTGGAAGCGGGTACGGGAGATATTGGCCCAGGCGGACATGAGATGACGCAGGATGGAATCCTAAATTAAGCCAGTGAAAATCTCATCATACAGATGAGGTTTTTTGTAGCATTGTGGTATCATTAGATCTATATGATGTACAAAATAAAAGGTTTTACACTGATCGAGCTTCTCGTGGTGATCGCGATTATCGGTCTCCTCGCAACGCTTGCGGTGGTTGCATTCGGGAATGCACGCGAGCGAGCGCGGGATGCAAAGCGCTTATCAGATATCAATGCGATGAAAAAGGCGATCGAGCTCTATTATCAGGCAAACGGGGAGTACCCGGATGCCTGTAATCCCAGTGTCGGTTGTCCAGCTACCGATTTGGATCCGCTACTTTCAGCCTATCTGCCAATCATTCCTGTAGACCCAACGAATACCGGTGTATTTGAGTATTATTATGCACGACATCCCTCCGATGGAGATCGTTATGCATTACGCGTCAGTTTGGAGGATGGAACGCGTTGCAAAACAGGCACGAATCCAAACCCTGCATGGTGGGGTCCCACTCATCCTGTCATTTGTGATTTTTAAGATCGATCTCTGATGTTATCGGCTACACATCCGTTTTTTTATGGCTTCCTTGTGCTATAATGGATTCAAATTACGATATGAAACATACGCATCGGAAGGGGTTTACCCTGATTGAGTTACTGATCGTTATTGCGATCATTGGACTGTTGGCCACGATCTCCGTTGTCATTCTAAACGGTGCTCGACGCAAAGCCCGTGATGCGAAGCGCGTTAGCGATATTCAGGTGATTCGGGCTGCGTTGGAGCAGCATTGGTTGGAACAGGCGAGTTATCCGTTGGAGTCCACTGCGGTTTCGTTAGGAACGGGAAACGCTGTGACGTTGACCTCAAATGGTTTCGAAGCGTCACCGACAGGCGTGGTCTATTTACCGCAAGTTCCAACAGGTCCCTCCGGTGGGGAGTACTACCGCTATCTTAGCGATGCACCCACGATTGGTTATTACGTACAGTTCACTACGGAAGGGCAGACGACGTACGGAGCGGCGGGAACCTATTATGCGCATTCCAACGGAGTGGATCAGGATCCGTCCGTAAAATAGTCATGTTGTTACTCGGAGCCGTCCTCGTGATGACCCTTGGCGCTGTCCTGGGGTCGTTTGCGAACGTCCTTATCATCCGGATGAAAGAGGGGCGATCCATTAATGGGCGTTCCAAGTGCACGAAATGCATGGTGCAGCTACGGGCTTCGGAGTTGATTCCGATCGCTTCCTGGTTCATGTTGAGAGGGAGGTGTCGTGCGTGCGGTAAGGAGATCCATTGGCAGTATCCGGCAGTGGAGACGGCCATGTCGATTTTGGCCCTCGCCGCGTTTCTGCGTCATGTACAAGATGAAGCTTCGTTCTGGATGATCGTAGCGGTCATCGGCTTTGAGATCGCGCTTGCCTTCGTGCTGGTTGTGATTGCCGCTTTCGATCTGCGTTGGAAACTAATCCCATTGGAGTTCGTCCTTTCAAGCGCTATCGTGTTAGCTGCATGGAGGTTATTC
>WJLE01000194.1 GCA_014728655.1 Candidatus Uhrbacteria bacterium | reverse complement strand
GTCCAGCGACCACCGAAGTACAACATCCCCAACCCCACCAGAAACAGTAGGATGGATTGCCACATGGGCTTCTGTTCAATCTTCTCCCCTTTTCCTTCGGCTTGGCTGATGCCGAACGTGTAGTACATGAAGATCACAAAGAAACTCAGGAGCACGATGCCATCAATCCGATCGAGTGCATTCCCCAAGCGCCCGGCTAAAAACACATCACTGGCCATGACAAGCACCAGAAGCATGGCAAGCAAGGCCAACGGAATCTCCTTCCAAACCGTATTTCGTTTCAAAACGAGCGGCGTAATCAATGCCGTTGAACCCAGGATCAGCAGGATGTTTGCAATATTGGAACCAACGATGTTTCCGATGGCAAGACCGGCATTCCCTTGGAAGGACGCAATCAGGTTCACGATCAACTCCGGCATGGAGGTTCCAAAAGACACCACGGTTAACCCGATCACAAGAGCCGAGACCCCCAGACGTGCGGCGATGGAAGAAGCGCCATCTACCAACCAGTCCGCGCCTTTAATGAGTAGGGCCAGTCCAAGGATCGTTAACAGGACAGATAGCCACATATCAACCGTTCGAACGGATCAGGTCCTCCGCTGTTTGTTTGCGCAGATTTCGGATAGCCACGGAGGCTTTTTTAGACTCTGCCTCCTGAATCTGTAATGCATTTTCAAAAAAACTCCACCAGGCCTTTCGCTCCGGTACGCCAGCCTTCTGATAGGCGAGTAAAAATCCGAACCGCTCTACGGGCTGAAGCGGCAATTGCGCGATCAACCCCCAGACATCCGCATCCTGAATCGAAAGCAGGACGGTCAGATATCCCTGTTCCGATGCCCAGGCCACACAGGCGCGCTTAAACGCACCCTCACCTGTTGTAACTCGACGCTCACAGCGGATCATCTCAAACGATCCATTCACAACCGTTTCACGTTCTTCCACATAGCGGATCCCTTCTCGATGCCACTCCTCCACCGTTGCATGCAACACGCGATTCCCGAGTGCACTCAAACGAACCTGTGATAGTCCCTGCATCCCAAGCACGACTTCCCCAAGAAGTTCATAGTCCCGATTGAATAACAGGATCGTGTCTGTCATAGCGAAGCGTCAGATTCCAACAACGAAACAGCAGCCAACGTTCGACGGACGTCTTTAGGCAAATCCGGCAACTGGGATGCGATGGCACGCATCTGTTCGGCATATGCCGATAACATCTCCTCGATCTGGGATCGTTGCTCGGCCGGTTGCGCATCCATCAACCGATGGTAGGCATCTAAATGCTCCTGAAACCGTTGCACCACACCAGACGATCGTGGAACTTCGAGCACTCCGGGATCAGAAACGCTCCAACGTTCCAACGTATTGTGCAATTGCTGATATGCATGCACCACCGGACCGATGCCCGTATGCGCTTGGCTGAATGTTTCCATCACCTGATCCGTTTTTTCGTGATCGGCTGCTTGATACGCCTGAACGAGCGTCCGATCCTCGGATGGAAGCGATGCAAGATCCTCCTCACCCGCAAAACGAACAACGGCCTGTATACGCTCCGATTCCAAGGGGGTGCGGTGCAACAGATGCGTCAGCTCCGTTTTTGCAGCTCCCGCTTTCATCTGCTGTGTCACCGTCTGATCCAGCAGGCCGTCGATCTGATCGCGAACCACCGATCCCAACGTTTCTCGACCTTGAGCCGCATACGGCCAAAGTCGTGCGTCCGGATCTGCCTTACGGTAATACCACTGAAGCAGATTGATCTCCGGATCTACATTCACGAACCCCTCAGATCCCTGAAACGCCTGGGCCTGAAGGCGGAACGTCTGCGCCCAGGACTCCCCATCCTCTGCCGAAATCTGATGCGCTACGGTAAACAGGTTACGCCAGTAGGTAGCCGCACGCGCTTCCGGATGAGACTCCTCCTTCATCCCCGGGAACGAAATTCCTTCCGGTGAATTGGATCGCTGCAACGCAACATATAACAGTTTCATCCGATCTTCTGCGTGTAAATGCGGTGAGGTTCGCCAATCATTCGCTGCCGCAATGGCACGATGCAGCCCCGGCAAAAAAGAAGAAATCGTATCCGGAGTGGCATGGAACTCCACCTCCGTTGGCACATCAAATGCACCGGGTCGTATCGTTTCCCGAACGGAGACGGACTCCCGCACCTCCCCCTCCTGCTTCAAGACCCTATAGGTTGCAGGGGTGAATCGAATTTCGGACAAACTTTGAGCCGAGCATACAGGCGCCGGATAACCGGACCGTACCACCTCGCGCACATGCGCATCCGTGATCCCCAATACCCGCTCTGCGCCGGAGCTTTCAGTGGAACGCGCCTCAAAGCGCCGGTGACGCTGTTGATCATAGGCCTGAGCACGCTCCAAAAACGCATGAAGTTCCGAACGATCCGGTCCATACAGCGCTTCCAGCTCTTCAAGCAGCGCTTCCGCTGGAGGAAGATCCAATAGCTCCTCGTCCCGCTTCCGACTTGCCGACCGCTCCGTCACACTCGCCGGAACGGGTGCGGACTCATTCAACTGATCGGCGATAGAGACTTCCGCTTCGACATGCGGAGCGACGGATTGCAGCGCCGCAACGATAGACATCGAAGCCCCTAAGCGGACTGCGTTCCGATTCAACGATGACCGGATTCTACTACGCGTGACCTCCCTCGCCTGATGCAGCGTCTCCTGGATGGACTGCGCGATTCGCTCCAATCCCAGCGTCGGAGCCTGACGCGGACGGATGCGCGCCTTCCCGGACTGTTCCGCACGCGCCCTTAACAACGTCTCCAGATCCTGCCCCGGCTTTGGAATCCGTGCGAGCATCGGAAACGTCGTCCGCGCTTCGGATTTGAGTGAGAGAAGATTGGCACGATCGGCCGGAGTCAGCGGAGTTCTCTTGTTCATACGTTATCGCCGCAGATATTTCCCTGCCGCAGCCCAGCTCGTGAGCCCCACAAGCAATCCGATAGAACCCCCTTCGATGATCAGAAGCGTAAGCCATTCCTTGCGGAAATAATCTACCAGCCCCGGACTCCCCCCGTCATAGAGCGAAACCAGTGACGGCTCAATCCAAACCACTCCCACCGCCAACAACCCCGCACTGATCAGCAATGCGATCACGGCCAATATGATCCCCTGCACGACGAACGGAGCGCGAACAAACAGGGAGCTTGCCCCGACGAGTCGCATGATCCCGATCTCCTCACGCTGCGTATAGATCGCAACCCGAATCGTATTATAGACGATCAGAATGCCGATCAACGCAAACACGGCGATCAACGCCATACCGAACGCGCGGGAACTTTCGCCCAACTGCTCGACGCGATTAATCGCTTCGGAATGATCGTCGTAGGTCTTCTTTTCGATCGCATCACCGAACTGCGGGTTCTTCAATGCTTCGATGATAAACGGATACTCCGATGAATGGCGCGCCTTGATCTTTAGCGTTGCGCCGAATGGATTCCCGTCCAGCTCATCCAACGCTTCCAGAATCTCCGGATTGTTCACATGACGCTCACGGAAATTGGCAAGCGTCTCCTCTTTGGTCATCAGCTCCGCGGAACGAACCTGCGGCAGGTCGGCAATAAAGAACTTCGCCTGCACCGTCTGCGCTTCATCCGCATCCGGCGTAAAGAACACCGTGACATCGATCTTCTCTTCTAAAATCACGACGGCATTCTGGATCAGTGCATTGACTCCCACCAACAGGTTCACACTCGTCAGTGCCATGACGAGCACGATGACCGTTGCGATACCCAACCAGGCATTCCGGAAAATATTCTGGACGGCCGCTTTGAAGACCCGATAGGACTTTGTTGCCAATTGCATAAACCCCTCCTAGGAAAGCATGTACTTCCCGTGTTTTTTATCCGAGATGACCGCTCCATCCGCCAAAGTGATGACCCGCTTGCGTAAGCTGTTCACCACTTCGCGGTTATGCGTCACCAGCACGACCGTGGTCCCGAATTCGTTTATCTTCTGTAGTAGCTCGATGATATCCTGCGTGTTCAGGGTATCCAGATTCCCGGTCGGCTCATCGGCCAACAGCACCTTGGGACGATGAACCAAGGAACGTGCAATCACCACGCGCTGCTGTTCCCCTCCGGAGAGTTGCTGCGGATATCTCCCAAGCTTTTCGTCCAGTCCCACAATCTTGCATACCTGCGGCACGATCTCACGAATCCGCTTGCCATGCGCCCCGGCGACCTCCAGCGCGAATGCGACATTCTCATAAACCGTTTTCTTTGGAAGGAGCTTAAAATCCTGAAACACGATCCCGATCTGACGACGCAACGCTGGAATATCCCGTCGTTTGATACGGGTGATATCCCAACCCCCAATCTCCAACGTACCACGAGACGGACGTTCTTCCGCGATCAATAATCGCGCGAGGGTCGTTTTCCCCGCTCCACTCTGACCAACGATGGAAACGAACTCCCCCTGATCAATCTCCAACGAAACATCCCGTATGCTCTGGACGTTTGGTGGATAGATTTTTGAGACATTTCGTAGTTTGATCATGACGGGTTATCGGGTTTTCAGGTTGTCGGGTGTCCTGTCAGCGTCTCCTCACCAACC
>WJLE01000193.1 GCA_014728655.1 Candidatus Uhrbacteria bacterium | reverse complement strand
TCCGGGATAAACGTGGGTGCAAACTCCTTTTCCATATACATCGCATCCGGTGAGCCGACACGGAACGTAATGATCGTACCGACGTTCCCGAAGATGGCATCTCGAACCGTTTCGTCCAACTGTTCGATGTATTGGTGCGCCAGAACGAGGCTAAGTCGGTACTTACGCGCCTCAGAGAGGATGTTCGCAAAACTCGGAGTCGCGAAGTTCTGAAATTCGTCCACATACAGGATAAAATCCTTACGATCCTGCTCCGGAATTTCCACGCGCTCCATGGCCGCCAGCTGCAGTTTGGTAATCAACATCCCTCCTAAGAGACGCATATTATCCTCACCGATGCGTCCTTTCGAAAGGTTCACAACAAAAATCTTCCGCTCATCCATAATCTTTCGCGGATCAATGGTGGATTTCACCTGTGCGACGATATTGCGAATGACGCTAGCACTCAGGAACTGCCCCACTTTGTTCTGCACCGGAGCGATAGCCTCCGTGGCATACTTTTCGGACCACGAAGAAAACTCGGCCACCCAGAAGGTTTTTACAATCGGATCCCGAATCTTTTCGATCACCCTCTGACGAAATTCCAAATCCACCAACAAACGGTTTATCCCCAGCAACGTTGCGCCCGGAAAATCCAACAGCGCCAACACGCAGTTGAGTAGGATGTATTCCATACGAGGACTCCACACATCCGGCCAGATCTTTTTAAACACGCCCATGAGACCGGAACCAACCAGGTGCTTCTGCTCATCGTTGATCGTTTCCAGAATGTTAAACCCCATGGGGTACTCCAAATCGGACGGGTTAAAATAAACGACGTCGTTGATGCGCCAAGACGGGATGTAATCGATCAACTTCTCCGCCGTATCGCCGTGCGGATCGATGTAACAGCATCCATGCCCTGCATAGATATCCGACAGGATCATGTTCTCGAGCAAGGTCGTCTTACCCATACCGGTTTTTCCGATCACGTAGACATGCCGCCGACGGTCATCGAGTTTAATACCAAAACGACGCTGTTGATTGCGAAAGTTCGTTTGCGCAAACAGCGTCACGGGATTTGTTAACGATGGATCTTGTTCTTGTGACATGGATTGTAGAGGGAAGGGGCTTCAAAAAAGTACAGTCCTGTGAGGGGACAGACGAAAAGCTAGTAGCAAGTGGCGAGCTGTCTGCCTGTTACAACGGACAACTCACGACTTGCTACTCGCGTGTTTAAGTGAAACGTTCTCGTTTTGTGTTAACTTCAGAATAGCAAATCCGGAGGGTCTATGCAAAGGGCAGATTGATCGGCGGCTCCACCTTCTTCGCCTCCGTTTTCTTGAGCTGCGGCGCTTTCACATTTAGTACCACCGGCAGATGCCACAGGCTGGCCAGCTCGTCCGTGCCAAGGTGAAACGGCTCCAGCCCCATCCATCCGGAGCGACTCCGGTATGCCGAAACCAACTTCTCCTTTCGGCGGTTATTTCGCTTGTTCTTAAACCAAATCAGCGTTCCGTTCACCCCCACCTTTTTCCCCTCCGGTTTTAACGCCTGGAGATCGTTGGTATTAAACTGCTTGATCGAGCCAACAAATGACTGCAAAATTTTCGCCTTGGAGAACACCTCCTTCTTGGCAATATAGAGGAATCGAATCTTACATTGACCCTGAATCTTCCCCATCTTCCGCTCAATCGCCTCGATCGTTCCCCGCTCTCCGGGTGTCAACGTCATCATTTTAGACATGGGCTTTTCCTCCTTCTTCTTCTCAGATGCTCCGTCTGCACCGAACAACACGTCTCCGGCAACCCCCATCCCCTGGATCGGCAGATCCAAGGCCTGTTCAACGATATTCTTCTTCACCTTCGGCTTTTCTCCTTTAAGATTCAAAATCTCTGCCTGTGCCTTCTTCTTATACTCCTTTTGGTCGATTGGGATGTAGATAATTTGGTACCAAGCTTGCTCCCCCGGTCCAAGGCGGGAAAACGCCTCCAACATCACGGCCAACGGGTCTTTGTACTCCCCGGTCAACCCATGTTCAAAATCAAGGTAGGATTTGAGCGGATAAACGTCATTGGTCACGTTCGTCATCTCCGTGCCGAAACACTCATACGTATCATCCGGATACTCCGAGGGAACGGCCTGAGCATAGTCCTCCACCTGTGTGATCTCCGCTTCCGGATACTGGGCGTACACCGAAGCTTCAACCAAATCGCGCAGTTTATCGAGACAGCGAATCAGGTACTGCACGTGCCCCTCGATGGAGATGATCTCGAACGAAATCGGATCCTGCGTCTTTCCTTCCAACCACTTCTCACTCCAAGACCCCACCGGTGAGTGCGCACCGGCCATATGAGCAAACATATTCTCCACGGCCTTTACCGTTTGCTCGGATAGCCGCGGAACATCGATCGCAAGTAGAATAAACTTTTTCTTTTTTGCGGCGATAGACTGAACACGCACAAGCCACAGGGTGGTAACGGCCTTATAAAACAAAAATAACAAAATCACCCATCCGCCGTAGACAAAGGCATACCACATGGTGGCAAAAGGGTTTTCTCCAACTCGAACGAGCCAGATCTGCAAAAACGTCAGATCTAGATTCAGGATGGTATCAAGAAAATTTCCCGAGGAGACCTGATCGGTGCTGAGATAAATCTCATCCTCCATAGGACGTAGTATAGCAGGTTGTCGGTTCCGGGTTATAGGGACGCACGAGGATCAATCCCCCGCGGCCCAAATCCTCTACTTTCGCCCAAGCTTTTCCCAGGTTACAAGAAGTGGCGAAGCAATAAAGATCGAGGAGTAGGTTCCGGCAATAATTCCAATGATGAGCGCCAGTGCAAACGGCTGTAGGGAATCCCCACCGAACAGATAGACGGCAACTAATGCGAATAGCGTCGTGACCGAGGTATTCAACGAACGTACGATCGTCTGCTTTAGGGAGATATTGACGATCTCCTCAAAACTTCCACTGATTTTATGCAGATTCTCACGGACGCGGTCCAGTACCACAATCGTGTCGTTAATGGAGTATCCAAGCACGGTTAGGATAGCAACGACAAACGTCGTATCCACTTCCATCCCCATGGTCATACCAAGGATCGAAAAAACCCCGATCGGAATGAGTACATCATGAATGGCAGCCAGAATTGTCACCACACCGTATTTCCAGTTCTTAATCGGTGCGGAAACGCGACGGAACGCGTATGCGATGTATGCAAGAATCGCCAGGAACGCCACTCCAAGCGCCCAAAGTGACTTATTTCGCAGTTCTGCGCCGATCGCCGGACCAATGGCATCAAAACGAAGCTCGGTGACGCCCTCAAACTGTTCGTCCAGTTTTGAAACAACGGACTGGTGCGTCGTCTCATCCAGTACCTTCATGCGAATATTCACATCTGTCTTGCCCACGGGCTGAATGATCATGGAACCAACATCCACTCCATCCAGCGCACGTTCAATCTCCACACTCGTGGGTCGCTCCTCAAACCGGACGGAGAGCAGCGAACCTCCGGTGAAATCAATTCCGAAATTCAGACCATCGATCGCCGTCACGAAGATCGCGCCGGTGACCAGAACGGCGGAGATGATGTACCAAAGACGACGTAGCTTTACGATTCCCATAGTTATTGCTTTTTACCCTGCAGGAAGATCCATGGCAGCTGACGACTTAACGGCGTGGCAACGAGCAGTTTTAGGATCGTTCGTGTCACCACGATGGCCGTGAACATAGACAAGAGAATTCCGATTCCCAATGTCAGCGCGAATCCCTTAATCAGTGAGGACGTGAACGTATATAAAACAAAGCACACGATAAGCGTTGTTACGTTCCCGTCACGAATGGACGTCCAAGCACGACGAAATGCTTCATCCACCGCAGCCATCATCGGCTTATCGGTCTTCAGCTCCTCCTTTAGGCGTTCAAAAATCAGCACATTCGCGTCAATAACGATTCCGAGCGACAGAATAAACCCGGCGATGCCCGAAAGACTCAATGTCACCGGAACAAGCTTGAATACGGCAAAGATGAGTGCACCATAGAACGCAAGCGCGAATACGGAGACCAACCCCGGCAACCGGTAGATGAGGATCATGAACAGAATCACGAACAGGAAGCCATATAGACCCGCCTGGATCGAACGGGCGACGGACTCCGCACCAAGCACCGGTCCCACGGACTGCTGCGCGATGATCTCGATAGGTACCGGAAGCGCACCAGCCTGCAGTCGCTGTGCAAGCTGTTTCGCTTCGTCGATGGTGAAGCTTCCGCTGATCACGGCCTGACCGCTGGGAATCTCCTGTTGAACTGTTGGGATGCTGATAGGCTCTCCGTCCAGGAAGATGGCAATCGGCTTTCCGATGTTGTTCTTGGTCAACTCCGCAAAGAGCTTTGTTCCCTCTCCGTCAAAATCCAACGTTACGATGGGCGCGCCGGTCTGCGGATCAAAATCCAGAATGGCCCGGTTCAGCTGTTTCCCGGTGAGCTCCGTACGGCGCCATGGCTCACTATTGATCAAATCCGATGCCTTCTTCTGATCTACGACAATAGCCGTCACTTTCACATCACGACGTGGCCGTTCTCCGGTCTTGTGGATGATGTGAAAACCGAAATCCGTTTCCACGATTCCGGAAATCTCGTTCTCCCCGAGTGCGAATGTCGCTTCCTCAAATGGTGCGACCATCGCTCCCGGACCAAACCAACCCAGCTCACCAGCAGACTGTCCGGCACCCGGCTCCTCTGAATATTCACTTGCCCTCTCTGCAAAATTCTCCGGTGTTAATTCCGCGAGTACCGATTCGGCCTTAGCGCGCGCCTCCTCCTTCGTGCTGGAAGTCTGACTGCTCGCCGCATCCGCCCATTGAAATAGGATGTGTGAGGCTTTGACCTCCGTTCCCGCGTCCCGTTTATCATCCAGCCGTGCAATGTAATAACGAACACCGTCATCAATGAGTTCCGGCGCCAGTCCCGGCTCCCGATCCTGAAAATACTCAATGAGCTTTGGGGATCCTTGATTCTCGATTAGCCAACCCATGTCCCCACCGCGATATGCGCTCTCCGCATCATCACTAACCTCGCGCGCCAGTGCGGAAAGATCTTCCCCGTTCTGGACACGTTCCAGGTATCCCTGCGCCTCTTCCTTGATCACTTTATTCTCCTCTTCCAATTGAGCGAGTTCCTCTTCCGTTGGCTCCCGACCCGCCTCCGGATTCTCTTCCCGAAATTCCAGAATTGGCGTTTCCCCGATCATCTGAATCGCTTCGTTCACATCCCGGATCCCTGCAAGCTCCACCGTAAGCCGGTACTGCTCTCCGGCGCGCGTCGTCTGTACCAACGGTTCACTTACCCCCATCTGGTTTACGCGGCGCTCAATCAGATCCCGAACACCTTCCATAGCGTCACCGCGCTCTCCTTCCGGAACCTCGGAAAGATCCGCTGCGTATTCCAGGTGCGTTCCACCCTGCAGATCCAACCCGAGCACGATCGGGTAGTTTACATGCCGCACCTTCAGACTGGTGACATCGTTAAAACGGTCGATCACCCAGTTTGCTCCCTTTGGATACGAAACGGATGCGGCAACCAAAAACAAGAGCAAAATGAGCGAAGCTCGCTTAATGAGTGCGGATCGGCTCACCTGCCCCTTCAATCGCTTCTTCATTGAGGAAACCATAATGCGGACGGAGTGTAGCGCTTTTTTGGGCTGGAAGGCAAGGGCCGGGAGAGTTAAGGGTTTAGGGCTAAGTGTTGAGGGTCTGAACTTGGATCTTTTATCCCCGCCTTGCACCGAATTGCGCTGTAAATTGATAGTGAGCCACTCAACACTTAGCCCTCAGCACTCAGCACTCAGCACTCAATGCTATGGTTGTATACATACGAACATTGATACAACGAATTATCCCTCATTTTAGCGCCCTCTCGGCATACCCCTTGACAAAATGACAAATGTATGTTACATTGTAGCTATTCATAAATGATGGACAACAGTGCCTAAGGCCGATTTCCATTCAGAATTCCCCAAGAGGAGAGAGACGACGAACGCGGTGCATCGTCGATAAACACCGCAGTTACCCTGATTTTTGGTAATCCAAAAACGCCGGTAAAGGTCTCTTCTTTCCTTTATCGGCGTTTTTGTTAACAGCGAGCGGATCTTGGAGGAGGTCCCCTCACCCACCATAAAAACGGCATACCCGCTACGCACCTGACAGGCCTTGCAAGCCGGAGCGACACTTCGACAAACAAAGAGCCCAAGGAGATGGACCCATTCGTCGATTCAGTACTTCAATCCGTACTGTATCGCTCAAGGCGCGTCTCTTTAGGCTCCTGACGATCTCTTGCAACCGATCGTCGGAGTTGTTGTTAGAAGTGAGAGGGGGTTACCCAGGGACAGGACCTACTACTAGAAATTTACCCTTACTAGCTTGGCCTAGATCCCCTCCCTCTCACTCCTGACAACAACAAACGCAACACAAAACCATTTCGGGAGACTTCATCAAATGAAAACCGCTCTCAGCTTTCCCGCCATCCGAGTAACGGAAGACGGCACGCGCATCGCAGACCCAACCCTGGGTTTCATCCCCATCGGACAGCACGACCTCATGACGATCCTGGAGATCGTGCGTAGCGAGACGCTCATCGTCTACGGATACGTCATCACGAAAGACAAGCGCATCGCCGCCGCGCGCGCACTCGAGCGCCTCAGCCACGAATGCGGCTGGCTCAACGGTACGCCGGTGAGCGATGGCCCGAATCCCCAGTGCCGGTTCGACCACATCGAACGCTACGCACTGGCCGTTCAGACCCTGCGTCAGCATGGTCTGGAACCCGTTCCCACGGCTACGTGGGATCATCTCAACTAGAAACTTCAAACGGCCGGAATCACACCTCGTGATTCCGGCCCTGCACAGAATCTCTGATGTACCAACCAGCGTATAACTATAAACAAACAGCATTTATACCGACGCTGCACATCAGAGGTTCCGTGGAGGAACTTCTTCTTCCCAACAACGCACAACGCTTTCAAGGAGAATCACCTTGATCGAAGTCTACACGCGCCACTTCCCCGGCGCTGTCACGGTCCGCAGCATCAACCCGAACGCCCCGATCACGACCGTGACGGGCGTTAAGGTCAGCGAGCTTCTCGCTCGCCCCCTCAACCCCCAGAGCTCCAGTGGAGCGCGCGGGATGTCGAGCGGCTTCGGCCGCCGTCGCAAGGGCAAGCGTCGCTAGCCAACATTTCAACAATACGTGCGGACGACATCTCGTCGTCCGCCCTTCCACAGAATCTCTGAGAATCTATTTCCTTGGTTTCTCAATACGAGAAACCAACTCGGAGATTCCGTGGAAGCATTCAAAAAGACACTGATCAACTCAGTGTCTTTTTGGTTTTAAACCTTCATCGATCCAATGCCAATAGGATTTACATTCCAAAGTTAATGGATAGAGAGGATCATCACGATCATTTTTCAACGGTAGCCCCCATCCCACGGTCGTATCGATCAGATCAGTCGCAAACCGCTCTCCATGGTTCAACGCTCCGGTTATGCAGACATCAATATACGATTGGATGAGTGGATAAACATCATCCGCAGGTTGCTCCTGATCGATGACGTACATCCAAATCCGATCGATCTCTGGAATTGATTCGGATCCATATGAACTTACGACGTCGTCAGAAACGTGCACGCGATGGTAACCAAACTCCCGCTCATCAAACTTCGGAATTTCCTCTTCGGGAAGTTCAAACAACACCGAATTCAACCGAGACCTACGATTCGGTGTCACTCCAAGTACCGTAAATCCCCGTTCCGGATCCCGTGCATTCCAGGAACGTTGATAGCCCTCCACCCAAATCGGCGTTCCCGAACCCGTGATCCCTGTTTTCGCTCGGCTATCCGGATGGATCAGACTCCCGTAACCGATGAGGGCATGGGTCATCGTCATCGATCTGTGATATTCAACTCCTTAAACCCTGTTTCCTCATCCATCTCTCGTGTATAGACCACATCGTCAAAAATCCCGATCACAATCTCTGCCGTGTAGGCAACCGCACATCCTTTTCTTAAATGTCCTCCGAACACGTTGCCCTCTCGATCAGAAATGGAGACATGTAGATGACACCCGTTCTTCGAGATCGTCCCGGTTCCACTCACGATCTCAAACGGACCCTCAAAACTCATAAATGACTGCGCATCCGGTTCAGAGCCGGCCATGCGCAACTCTGCATGTTTCAAACCTCCAACGATGGATAACAATACACCCGCCTTGATATCGTTCTCAGACGCACGACGCTCAATCTCTTCACGCAAGAGATCGCCGGGCTTAAGACGGAAGGAAATTTGCTTCATTACGCCCCGTGACACTTCTTATATTTTTTTCCACTTCCGCAAAAACACGGATCGTTCCGTCCAATCTTTTCACTTCCGTTGGACGTGGCATGCCGCGCCCCTACGTCTGCACGGTCGTTCGCGGCTTGCGCCATGGCGCCTCCACTAAGATTCGATGTAGTGGACGAGGAAGATGCGCTCTGTTGTAAATGTTCGCGCTCAAAATGCTCACGGTTGAACTGTACACGAAAAATCATGTGCGCCACCTGCCGGTTCACCTGATACTGCATCTCGTTAAACATGCGGAAGGCTTGCTTCTTGTACTCCACGAGCGGGTCGCGCTGCCCGTACCCTTGAAGACCGATCCCATGACGCAGATGCCCAATGTTCTCCAAGTGGTTGATCCACGCATCGTCCATCGCGCGTAAAAAGATGACTTTCTCAACCTCCGTGAGGATCGAAGGTTCACCAATCTGCTTCTCCAGCGCATCGTAGGAATCGCGTACCCAGACCATCATACATTCGATAAGATGCGTACGCCGCTCCGCCAAATCCAGCTTTCCTTCCAGCTCGGTCTTACACACGGATAGACGTCCGTGCACATCTGCCGTTGGTGGAAGCATGGTCTTCAGGCTCTGTTCAATGGTTTTCAGATCCCATTCCGACGGAGAATCCGATGCGGTATGGAAC
>WJLE01000192.1 GCA_014728655.1 Candidatus Uhrbacteria bacterium | reverse complement strand
CTTAATGCGCTACATCATCTTTTTACGGATGAAGGCGGGGATCTCCAGATCCTCCTCATCCGCAGGTTTGTTCGATGCTGTTGGGGGAGGGCTCTGTGGTTTTTCCGGATTCGTCGGAGCGTACTGCGGAGGCTGTATATGCGGTTGCTTCTGCGCCGGCGCGACACTTGGCCGTGGTGCGGAAGCAGCCGGATCGCGCACCGGTGCCGCAGGGGGTGGTGTCGGAGATGTCGCTCGTGGACTGAATGAAACACGATCCATGGTATCTGCAGCTGTCGGAACGGACTTCGTCGGAGGATTATATGTACCGGAGGCAACGACGGTCTTTGCCTTTGGCTGCATGCCGCGGGACTCAAAGCCGGTGGCAATGACGGTAATCTTCACCTCGTCCTTCATGCTTTCGTCGATGATGGCACCAAAGATCACCTTGGCGTGCGGATCCGCCGACTGCGTAATCACCTTTGCCGCTTCGGAGACCTCGTACATACCCAAGTTTGATCCCCCGCAGATGGTAAAAAGGATGCCCTTTGCGCCGTCCACGGAAACCTCCAAGAGCGGAGATGCGATCGCTGATTTTGCCGCTTCCGCTGCGCGCGTTTCCCCCTGACCCCGCCCGATGCCCATGAGTGCGCTTCCTCGATTCGACATGATGGCACGGACATCTGCGAAGTCCACATTAATAAGACCCGGAACGGTAATAAGCTCCGACAGACCTTGCACGCCTTGACGAAGCACGTCATCCGCGATCTCAAAAGCATCTAAAAGAGCTGTCTTCCGATCAATGATCTGCAAGATGCGATCATTGGGAATGGTGATGATGGTATCCACGGCATCCGCCATCCGTTCATAGGACGCATCCGCAACCTGACGTCGTTCCAACCCTTCAAATGAGAATGGCTTAGTCACCACGCCAACGGTCAAAATACCCAGCTCTTTTGCAATCTCCGCGATCTTCGGACCAGCACCGCTACCGGTACCTCCACCCAAGCCACATGTGATGAACACCATATCCGTTCCTTTGAGGGACTCCTTGATGTCATTCACACTCTCTTCCGCCGCCCGCAGACCCATCTCCGGATCCATACCAGCGCCTAAGCCTCGTGTCGTATTCTGTCCGATGTGGATCTTCTTCCGAGCCAGGGAGTGATGCAACGCCTGCACATCCGTGTTGAGCGCAATAAAATCCACCCCGCGAATTTTGGATTGGATCATGCGGTTCAATGCGGAGTTCCCCGAACCTCCAACACCAATGACCTTGATGCTCGCAAATGTTTCGATGTCTGGTTTAATTTCTGGCATAGCGGTTTGACGGATGGATGAGTGAATAAGTAGATCGGTGAACAGGTGAATACAGGTGAACAAGTAAACGAATGGATCGGTGGCAGATGAGAGCGTGGGTTGTGATGAAGCGGGTCTATCAAGACCATTACCGATTCACCTATACACCCGTTTACTTATTCACCTGTTCACGCGTTCACCTATTCACTTATAATGAGTACCTTGATTGTTCAAAAGTGGCTTTGTTGAGCTAAAAATTTGATCTTTACTCGGTGAGGATACGCGTGCACAAACCTCCCGTCAAGCACCGGATGAATTGTGGTTCGTTAAGTCTAATTCGACACCTTGTCGCAATACTTGTCCACAACTAGATTCGTGACAAAAATAAAAAAACGCCCTTTCAGAACGTTTTATCTCATGCCAAAAACCCAATGAACACAATTAGGGTATAAAGGATTTGAAAACTTTTTTGATGGAGCCTCCAACCTTTTTGACCAAATCACCACCCCTTGCAAACACACGTGCACTCGGACCACTTCCACCCTCCTGACGGATCTCATCAAATCCCCACTGCACCAACCCAACGGCCGTCGCAAAAGATGGATCGTGAACCTTCTCCGGCATAGGAGTCTGTAAATGCGTGGCCGCCCCCAAAGAGGAAGGGAGGCGTAAGGATGCTTTTGCCACTTCTACGATCCCGGGAAGCTTCGCTCCCCCACCCGTCAGGACAGCGCCCGCCGGAAGCAAGCCACTGCGATCCGCGGCACGTAATTCCTCCTCAACCTTCTCAAAAATTTCTTCGGTACGCGCCTGAATGATCTCGGACAAATACTGGAGCGAAACGATCTCGCTCACCTCCGCCCCGAACGTCGCCATATCCACCTCATCCTGCTTTCCATAGTGCTCCGGAAGGGCGGACCCGTGCAGGAGTTTAATCTGCTCCGCAACTTCCAGTGAGATCCGTAACCCAATAGCGATATCGGAGGTAATATGTTCCGATCCGATCGGAATGACCTTCGCATGAATCAAATCCCCCTCCTCAAACAGGATCACGGAAGTGGTTGCCGCACCGATATTCACGACACAGACTCCCAACTCTCGTTCTCGTGCGTTGGTTACAGCCTGTGCGCATGCCATCGGACCAAAGACCAAAGAGGCGATATCCAATCCGGTTCGGAATACGCACTTCGTCATATTCCGAACGTTACCTGCGATCCCTAGTACCAGATGCGCGTTGGCTTCCAAGCGAATCCCATGCATCCCAACCGGATCCGTAATCCCGGACTGCCCGTCCACGGTGAACCCGTGAGGGAGAACATGCAGGATCTCATGATTTGCAGGATTCGCAGCGCTCCGTGCGGACTCCATCACACGCTCAACATCCTCCGGACGAATATCTCCATCCGCGCGAGAAACACCAACAACCCCCTTCGCATCGATGACATTGAAATGCGTTCCGCCGATACCGACCACTGCTTCATCGATCGGCATCCCGAGCTGCTGCTCCCCCTGCTCCAGACCAGAGGAGACGGCAGCTACGGCATCCTCTAACGCCGTTACGACGCCCTTTGAGATCCCTTGCGACGGCACAGCTACGGCTCCGACGACATTCAGCACCGGTCCCCGTTCCGGCGTTTGCGAAACCTGACCCATCGCAAGACGAATCTGCGATGAACCTAGATCCAAACCGACAATCAGGGGCTGCTTCATAGTTGCTGCAGGAACAGGGTTAGATGAGGAACGAAGATCATCAGTCCGATCAACGCCGCAAATACGGAAGCGACGAGTACGGCAGCGGCCATGAGATCTTTCACATCCCGTACATAGGCGGAAAGGCGCGGTTTCATAAGATCCACAAATCGCTCCACCATCGTGTTGACCAACTCTAACACCAAAACAAGCCCCGTCACAAGAATCAGGATCAGTCGTTCACTATCCGATAGTGGGAAGGTCGCAACCAGCATGAACACAATTAGTGCACAAACCACCATAACACGAAAGGTTCGCTCGTCCTTGAATGCGCGAAGGAACCCCCGCCATGCGGCACCAAAACTCGCTTCCATACTTTTTCGCCAATTTGCCATAACCTAAACAACGCGGTTCAAGATCCGCTCCTGGATTCCACGCATGCGCTTGTCGGATCGATCGTCACAATGATCATAGCCTAACAGATGCAGGATGCCGTGAATCAGTATCCGAACCCCCTCTTCCGCAGGATCCAAGTCTCGTTTCATTGCCTGCTTCCGTACCACGCTCGTACAAATGACGATGTCTCCCAAATCCCGCTCGCCCTTCTGTATCGGAAAATCCTTCGGAGCATCCGCTGCCGGAAACGACAGGACATCCGTGGGGCCATCCTTTTCACGATACACCCGGTTTAACTCCTGGATCTTTGAAGCGGAAACAAACTGAAGCCCGACCGTCCAAGTTCCAGAACGCGTTTTTGCACGAAGTTCTGAACACTCCCTCGCAATGCGAGGGAGTACCTTGGCGTCTAACATGCGAGGCAACGCCCCTTTAAGGGTAATCGTGATCATACCGATGGTGGAGGAGTCTGACCGGGAGGGGG
>WJLE01000191.1 GCA_014728655.1 Candidatus Uhrbacteria bacterium | reverse complement strand
TAAGTAGTGCAATGAGCCAGGTGGCAATCGCGCTGAAGGTGAGGAGGTTATACCCCCACCGCTGGTATTCAATACACCAACTAAAGAACTCTTTCAGCGACACGATCAAGGCTCCATGTCTTCTAGTCGCTGCAGATGCCTGGCATAGAACTGTCCGTTCTGGACAGCCCATTCCCACCAAGCATGAATCGCCTCCTGGTGCTGTTCCGGCCCAGCTTCACGGAGCCGGCGCAATTTTTCAGCAAACAGTTTGTGATGACTCTTGAGCAATCGTCGGTCCTGAAGCGCCAGGAGCGAGATCTGCAGATCCATCGCTTCCTTCTTCGCCAGCAGATCCGGATCGCAGAATCGGCTGTCGGACTGATCGAAGTCGATCGGATAGTGGTTTACGGATACAGATGGAAAAACTTTCATACTGAGCGTCTCGATCCTGGCAAAGCGAGTCGCTTCACAGAACATGTAGAGCTCGTATTCGTCGGACCCAGCATACGCCTCGATCATCGCTTTGGAGTTCAGGAAATTCTCGAGCGTTGAGATCGCCCGACTCTCTGCTCGCAGCCGAAGACGCTTACGCATGGCCTTGTGACGAGGATGGGATAGTAGCCGCTGGAAATAGCGCTTCATCTCCCCACCTTCGGAGCGTCCGTAGGGCGGTAGCATGTCTGTTTTGCCACCGCTGAAGATCACGAGCAGTCGCTCGATCTCCGGATTCTCCACCAGGATCTGATAGAGGGTGTTCAAAACGATCCGAAGATAGATCGAATAGTTCAGGTCTTGTGTGATGTCTTTGGGGATTCCGTAGCCCGGGACAATGGCAATGTGCTTCATGTTGCCTCCGCCCGCGGACAGTAGCAAAAATCGCCCTTCTGTCAACTATCCCACCTTCTTGTACGACACCTTGAATACAGGCTCGAACTCCGTATCATCCTCGTCTTTAAAACTGATTGACTCCCCCTTCATGTAGGTCGAAATCGCAATGTCATCCATGAGCTCCTGGTCGGATTTGATATCGGATTCGATATTCTCTAAATCTTGCAACTCTGTTCCATAATCCGCCCGCACCTCCATTTCGATCTCTTTCTTTTGCGCTTGGAGCTTCTTAATCTCATCCTTTAACTCCTGAATTTTCGTGTTCCCATCAAAGGCCTCGTTAAAGAGACTTTTAATTTTCTTCCGGTCCTTTTTCTTTTGCTGGATCCGGTTATAGACGTCTTGGATATCTTGCATAGAGACTGTTTGAGTGCAGATTGTAGCATATGGGTCAGTAGATCTATAGGTCCGTGGGTCCACCCATATTCCGCCCTCGTCCCATCCAGGTGTCCGATCCTACAGACCCACGGACCCATTGACCCAGGACCTATTTACAAAGCTCTCATCATCCACCACACTCCCAACATATGGCATTTGATCTAAATAACAGTAAAGTCTGGTTCCGGGAACAATTCATCGACTACAAGGATGCTCACGTCAGCATCTTTAATAAGACCTTTATGTACGGCTTGTACGTCTTTACAGGCATCCGTGCCAACTGGAATGCGGAAACACGAGAGCTACATGTGTTTCGACTAGACGAGCACTACAAGCGCTTCCTTCACAGCTGCAGGATCATGCGTTTTAAGCAGTTCCCAAAACTCTACACCCGGGAACGGTTCATCCAGGCCGTAAAAAATACCCTTGGGGAAAACAACATCTATGAGGACATCTATATCCGACCGTTTAGCTTTATCGATGTGGAAGCCATGGCGCCCACGCTGGATGAGGATGCGTTTGGAATTGGACTCTATCCTATGGGAAACTACGTGGCGGACAAAGGCTTGCGATGCAACGTTTCGAGCTATACACGGACGGAAGATAATGCCATTTCCCCTCACGTCAAAGTCGGAGGCGCTTACGTGAATACCGCCCTGACGAAGTACGAAGCGGTCCGTTTGGGTTACGATGAGGCGATCGTTTTAGATGCACACGGACATGCGGTAGAAGGTTCTGCGGAGAACCTGTTCATCGTTCGGGACGGTACACTCATCACACCCCCTGTTTCCGCAAACATCCTGGAAGGGATCAGCCGCAAGAGCGTGATCGAGATCGCGAAGGACGAAGGGATCCCTGTTCTGGAACGCAACATCGACCGATCCGAACTCTATAAAGCCGACGAGGTCTTCCTGACCGGAACCGCTGCGAGGGTTGCGATCGTGAGCTCGATTGATGATGTGGAGGTCGGTAATGGACAATATAATGTTTCAGAAAGAATCCAATCGTTATTCAAAGAGATCGCGTACGGGTTCAATCCAAAATATCAAGATTGGTTGACAACGATCACCCCAGCTTCACATCAGGAAGGATCAGATCCTCTACATCCACTATCCCCGAATTGACACTACGGCTAACCGGATAGGATTCCATCTCCTTCACCGGATAGGAGTTGAGGACTTTGAGTGCCTTCGCAGGTTCCTCAGATTCCAACCATGCCTTTAGGTCTCCCTGTTTCAGCATACAAGGCATTCTGTTATGGACCTGTTTGACGATCGCATTTGGTGCGGTCGTCAAGATACTAAATGCTGGACGCTTCTTGTCGGTAGCCCCTATTCGATCCATCTCCCAGATCCCTGCAAATGCAAACGGTTCGCTGGATTTCATTTTGAAGTAGTACGGCTGTTTCCCTCCACCCTCGGTTTTCCATTCATAGAATCCATTTGCCAGTATCAGACAACGCCGTTCACGCAGATGCTTCTGAAACGTCTTCTTTTCTATGAAGGATTCTGTGCGAACGTTGATCAGAGCGCGGCCCTGCTGTTTCCACCAAACCGGCTCCATCCCCCAACGAATCATTTGGATGAGCTGTGGCTCGGTATTCAGGATTACCGGAAGACTGTTCCCAGGCGCTGCGTTGTACCGCTTTCGATACGTATCATCCTCAAACTCCGCGCCAAACCATTCCTCGAGCTTGTTGATGTCATCGTGAATCGTATATCTGCCGCACATATGCCTGAATGGTATACTGATTTTCAATCCGAAGCCATATGAACCACTACCTCGTCCTGGACGTCGGAACAACCGGCGTCAAAGCATTTGTCTTTAACGAGCGCCTGGAGCAGGTCTCCAAGACCTATGCGAAGTATCCACTAACACGCCCAAAGAATAACTGGGTGGAGCAAGATCCGAAGAAACTCCTTAACGCGAGCAAATCCGTACTTAAGAAAGTCGTGAAACAGAGCAAGGTCGCAGTTAAGCGTATCGTTTCTTTTGGCATCACGAACCAACG
>WJLE01000190.1 GCA_014728655.1 Candidatus Uhrbacteria bacterium | reverse complement strand
TGTCCGGGCAAACGCACCCGAGGTGTGGTTGAATGATGTGAATTGGATCCGAACGTCTGCTAAGTGCGGATTATCTCCACATGCCTTGGTGGCGTTTTCCGGGCTTGATTCCCAGTTCTTCCGCGAGCGCCTTTGCTTCCGTATACGCTCCGTTCCGCATGAGCTCATGGAGTCGGAGGTGCTGGTTAAAGGTCGCTTCATTTACGGCTCCTTCATACTTCGGATGGTTGTTCATGAGCTCCGCCCAGGCATCGTAATCCTTCTTCTCAATGGCCTGTCTGACTCCGCGGAACATCCTAAGCGCCTTATGGCGATTGTGGAATTTCTGAATCCCCAGCTCTTCGGCAATCTTTTTCGCGCCTTCGATATCCCCTTCGAGTTTTAAGGCATGCATCTCTTTGAGCTTGTTGAAGGTTTGCTCATTGATCCAAGCTGGATCATGAGGTCGATTCTGCATGAGGTCCGCCCACGCCTGATAGTCATCAGCTTCGATCGCATGACGGACTGCACTGAACGTCTGATGCATCTGTTTTCGATTCTTGAATTTTTGAGCGAACCATCCCCGGTGCGCTCCTCGATCTGATTGAGAGATCTGAGGATGTTGCTCGCGCAATGGTTCCGCTGCTTGGGTATAGGAGATTGCTCCGACCGTAATGATCAGCGAAAGCACCGCAGCGCTGATCAATAGTTGTTTACTCGTCATAGTTTTTGCGAAGGTTAGGAGGTAACGAATTGTTCGTATGGATACGACGGATCGTCGTTCATGGATTTATCGCGATAGAGATGAGGTACCGTACGTAACGAAGCTTCTACCCCCTAATACGTCTGCGGTGTCGCTTCTCTTTCACCTTCCATCCTAAACTTCATGATTGGTTGATGTTTAGGGATCCAGGGCATGATACGGATTGCTTGGAACGTACGGTCCTGCACAGCCTGTCCTCTACAACGCACCTTCACGGGTCGCGGAGTTCGTTGGAGCGGTTGCGGGAGGGTGTTTGAGGTGTAGACGATCCAGACGCGCTCATGAAAATCTTTTAACTCGAAATGATTCTGGTCAATCACTCGAACGACGGTCCCCGCAATTCTGCCCTGATCCGGATTGGACCAGACTTTTGCCCAGGGGTGGGCATACCGATCATACGTCGGCATACGGTTTGACAGCACGTGATCAATGGCGCGTCCAAGCCCTGTGTCATAGAACAGGACACCGAGAGCCGCGCTAATGAGCACCGTCGCGATCGTGATGTGTGAAACCTTGTACTTATATCCGTTCTTCGTGTGTTTAAGGTTGTAATGGGCAACGAGGACGAACACACCCAATACCGCAATCCAGAAATATGGTAGCAGGATAAGGATGGTCTGAACGGTATTCCCACCGGTCTCCGTAAGCGTCTCCAGATCGTCAAAGCGGTAGAGGTGAATAATCACGGACATGGTGATCCCCCCGACGACCAAACTCACAATCCCCGCAGTCCAGACCGCGGAGTCTTTTAATAGAAATTCCCACTTCGGTTTTGGAGTGATCTGCTTCTCCTTGATCTGTTGGAGGATGTCTTTACTAAAGTCTTTATCCGTCATACGTATTTCAATTCAATGCCCATGGTTGTCGCTTGTTGCGTAAATCGTTTTTTCGCGCGATTCAGTAGCGTTGCAACGGTGCCCATGGGTTTTTTGAGGATGTAGGAGATTTCCTTATAATCCTTTTCTTCCAGGTACTTCAGGACCAGCACTTCCCGATACTTTGGATCCATTTCCTCCAGTACCTTACAGATGGTCTGCCGCAGATCTTTCATTTCAATATCACGCGTGATGTCCAGATCACTCGCGAGTGCATAAAATGCAGACTCCTCCACGTAGTCTGTGCGACCCTCTGCGCGAGCTTGAAGCTTGCGGTAGTTGCTGATCACTTCGTTGCGAGTGATGCGATAGATCCAGGAGCTGAATTTCTGTTTGGGGTCAAACCCATTGAGGTTCTGATAGACCTTGATAAACGTATCCTGAAGGATGTCCTCCGCATCCTCCTTTTTTGTTCCGGAGATGCGTAAAATATAGCGAAGCAAGCGCTCCTGGTAGCGCTGAATCAATACGCCAAAGACCTCCTGTTGTTTTAGCGATAGCTCAGCCAGTTCTTCATCCGTTTTGGTTTGTAGATCCGGTGAATGCACCATAACCGGTCCCCGTGTATACGCAATTAATCCAGACTTCTTTCAATCCAAGGCAGGATCCAATCCCGGTTCAAATACAGGTAGACTCCGAGGCTTAGCAGGATGCCGACGATGAGTAGTTTGATCGCCTTGATCTGACGTTGTTTCTCACGCTCTTCGCCCAGCGGGTCGGTTGGATTCAGGGGGTCTTCGATACGGACGCGTTCCGTGTCGGTCCGTAGTTCATTGGTAATGTCTTGGTGTGCCTTTTTGATCCGTTTCGCTTTGTTATTGGATCCAAAGGCGATTGCGGCTCCGATGATGGCGCCCAGGATCGGGTTATCAAATACGCGCAATAGAACGCCGAAGATGATGAGTCCGATGACGATCCTAAGGATGCGCTGTTGCGTTGGATCAGAGAATGGTTGATCTGTATCCATAAAAAATGGAGCAGGTTTCCCTACTCCATTACCCTACTGAATCTGTATTATTTCGACAACTGCCGGCCTGGCGGATCTAAGAAGGGACGTTAAACGGCTGAATATCCCATACCCGGCTTCCAATCACTGTGGATAAGATTAATGTTAAGAATACCTTACAAAGGCACTAAAAATTGGGCAAAAGGAAACGGCTTTCAGCCAATCCACCCATCGATCTGGGGATCCTGGCCGAAAGCCGGTGTTTGCATCCTTCTCGCACCACCAATACTACCATAGGAACAAAAAAATGTTAGGGGGGAATTAGTCACGCGTTATCTTTAAATATCTTTGCCGCTTAGTTTCCGGGAACTTTTCAATAGCATACCGCAACATCGTTCTCGGCATCTTTGGTGCGTGTTTTTTTAAAAAAGACTCGAGCGTCGGAAGATCCTTTTTCCCGACTTCGCGCAACATCCAACCAACAGCCTTATGAATGAGATCCTCCTTATCGTTTAACAGCAACTGCGCGATCTTGATCGCATCCTTCACATCTCCATCTTTGATGTACCAAAAGGTTGCAAGGATGGCGATGCGTCGTTGCCATAGGTTCGGAGACGATGCGAGTTCGTAGAGGGTCTTACGAGGTTTATCGATCAGATACGCACCGACAATTTTATGCGCGGACAGATCCACCAGATCCCAGTTGTTGATCCATTTGGTGGATTTTAGGTACAGGTTGTAGATCTTTTTCTGCGTTGCCGGATCTCCTTTTTGAAACTGATGGATAAGAATGAATAACGCGGTTAGCCGCTCCTCATGCCAGGGGGATTTCAGCAGCGCGATGACTTCTTTAAGCGGAAGGGTAGGAAACGCACGCACGGTTTTGCGGATGTTCGGGACCGTCACGCCGAGGAACCTGTCCCCTTCTCCGTACTGGCCTTTTCCGGTTTTAAAAAACCATGCGTTCGCAGTTGCACGCTCCTTAGTTGCATACGATCGGAGCATGGCTTTAAGTTTGCTCAGGGACATGTGTTTTCTGATGATGGATTTGGATGGCGTAGAGCAGAAATGCCAGTACCCCTGTAATCGCAATGTCAATCGGCAGATACTGTTTCCACGCCTCCGTTGCAAGTAGCCACCAAGTCTTTGTGAGATCTGTGAAGGTGCATGGATAGAAGATGCCGTGATCACTTAAGCAGACATACTCCAACTCATGCGGGATTTCTTGCGTCAGGAGACTTGGATCCTGGATCATGAAGTAGGTTGAAAACGCAGTGATCGACACATGGATGCAAAAAAATATCACGAGCGCGGTCGCGCCAGACCGGATCCAGCGTGCAATGGGTATTTGTTTCATGGGTTGCAGCCCGCATCAGGATCGTGCCTATCGCGGCGTTCCATGATGCAATCGTAAGCGGTGTATGCATGAGGCGGTCAACACCGAGGGTTGAACAACGCGTAACGTTGTACGACTATTTCGTAACCGTCACCCACAGTGTACACAATCATCCACGGCGATGTATGGATGCCAAGATTCTAGATAGATCAAACGATCAACAGGTACGTGTTCCGTGAGCTCCCAGCGCTGACACTCCTCTGCCGCCTTCACTTCATTACAAGTATACCCGATCCAATGGAGCGCGTTTAGGAAATCGTCATCCGGTGGCGTGGTTAATTTAATCACGGAACCGAAGATATACGTTCCGTCCTGGACGGTGAACAGCTTCTCCGTCTGACCTGCTCCACAACGATACGCCGTAAAAAATTCTCCAAGGAAGGCCAGATCTCCATAGCGATGATCCCTGGGGTAATTGTAGCTGCCGATCGGCGTGTACTCGGGCTCTGTGGAGCAGAGCGGATCGGTTGCGGCGAGAGATGAGAGGTTGGGAGATGTTGGCTTTTGGGCACGGATGGTCAGATCTTCTGTCGGCGCGTTTTCCTCATAGGGATTCGGCGTTTCGTTCATCTGTTGGTGTGAACGCTCCTGAACGTTGGGCATCTCGACGGGACGGATGTCTTTGAGGGGCTGTGGATCCGTAACGGAACAACCTGCTCCCAGGAGCAGGACGAGGCTTAAAAATATGGCGTAACATCGCACAATAACTCAAGCGTATGTCGAAGCGTCTAGACCGTCAAATAACCGACTTTGCAGGTGTTGCAGATGGGAGTATGCTGGAGCTAGTCCGTAGTACGTTGTGCATCGTGCGTGGTATGCTTCCAACGCACTACGTACGATATGCCACGCACCAATCTATGTCTGAATACGAACAACGCACCATAGAGCAGTTCTTCCAGGATCACGGGATCGAAGATCCGGACGCCAAAGCCCGTCTCCTGCAAAAACTGACACATATTATCTACGGATATAACCAGTCCGTGATTAAGTACCAGGAGGAGCAGGATGAGTACCGTAAATCACAGTTTGAACGAGAGATCCAGGAAATCCGTGATAAAATTGATCGTGTGATTCAAGAGGAGCAGTCCGGCAAGAATCCGGAGTACGCTCCCTAAGCACGATCTATGCCATTAACCGCTCGACCAATCGTTCTCATCGTATTGGATGGATTCGGGATTGCTCCACCGGAAAATTCCAATGCCATCACGCTTGCGCAGAAGCCCTATTTCGATTCCCTGCTAAAGGAGTATCCCAGCATGCTCTTGGAAGCATCGGGTTTAAATGTCGGACTCCCGCGCAATGAAGTCGGAAATTCCGAAGTCGGTCACGTCACGATCGGGTCGGGTATTTTGCGTTACCAGTCTTTACCACGGATCGATAAGTCTATTGAAGATGGGGAGTTCCAACGGCTTCCCGGGTTATTGAAGATCAAGGAGAAGATCGCATCAGGAAACAGAAAACTGCATCTCATGGGTCTGATTGGAAACGGAGGGGTCCATGCCTCGGAAAAGCACCTGCAGGCACTCATTAACTGGACGAAGGAGCAGAAGATTTGGAACAAGACGTTCATCCACGCATTCCTGGACGGTCGTGATACTGGCAAGGACACCGGTTCCATTTTCATGAAAGAGCTGCAGGAGTTCATGAAGGACAAGGGTAAAATCGCCACGTTCGGTGGCAGGTTCTTTGGGATGGACCGAAACTTGAACTGGGATCGTATTCAGAAAGCGTATGACGCCATCGTATTTGGGAAGAGCGAATCGACCTGTAAAGACCCGTTGAAGCAGCTCAAGGAATTCTATCGCAAGGAGATCTATGACGAAGAAGTCCCGCCAACGGTCGTAACGGGCAAGGGTGATGCTCCGATTGCAACGATCGAAGACGGGGACTGCGTGATCTATTTCAACTTCCGTGCAGATCGCGGACGTCAGATGACAGAAGCGTTGGTGGAGCCGGCGTTTCAGGA
>WJLE01000189.1 GCA_014728655.1 Candidatus Uhrbacteria bacterium | reverse complement strand
TGAGGGTAATGCGGGATGGCTTGTTAATCTCGTTTATTACCTTGGTTTTCTCGCCAAGGGGTTTCAGGTTTTCCCAGTCTGTTCCATCATGTAACGAGAATCTCATAATCTTACCACCACTCCTTTATCGATATATGGTTGTAACCTGGCAAGGGTTCTTTCTTCTTCCCGCGCTTGAACTTGCGCATTAATTGCTTGTGCTGATGCGATGCTAGTCGCTAAGAAGGTAGCCGTCGCCATGAATGCCGTGAACGGGTTTGATAATTGTGCCGTTGCCAATGCTCTCAGGCTTGCGATACCTGCGAACACGGACCTGATTACCGCACCTGACACGCCACCAATAGTAACGCCGGCGATGGAGAGGTATTGGTTCAGGATGTTCCAGGATTGGTCGATGCCTTCTCCGACTCTACTGATTATCTTACCCGAATTCACCTCCAATTCCTTGGTTTTATCCTTTGTTTCCTTGATAGAATACCCGGCTTTTGTAAGGAATTCCTTGAGGGAGGCTTCAAGCGATTCTTTCGCATCTTCAACCTCCCCCAATTTCCCCCGTGCCTTGGTATCATCCACATTGATTACTATTCTTGTAATATGATTCACACCTCGTAATCTGCATCTTCGTTCGGATCTGCAACCCCGGCGCTTGTAACCTGCCTGTCGATGACTTCAATATCCAACGGTGGGCTCCATGTTCCAGTTATTTCTATGGAATCGACACTATCAGGTGCTGGTGTCATGTTCCACCCTATAAGATATACACTCTTGAAGGTAATTTGGATGTAATCGTTTGAATGCCTTCGTGGGATTTTCCATACCAGGTCGGACTGTGTCTTGGAACTCATTGTGTCTTCCTCGGCATATGCCCGCATGTTATCCAGGTCACCGATATCGCCTGGTGGCACGATGAATGTAAAAGTAATTGGCTTGAATTCTCTTTTTTCCCGCAACCATATGGAAGGATACGGGTTACCGTCGTCCAAATGCACCAGTTCAAGCGGGTTCATCCACCCGCATATTGTTTGGTCTTCAACTTTAATATACTTCCCGAGGCTTTTGGAATCCCATGTTAATGTCATGGATGAATTCGCTATTCTATAAAGACATTCGGGAATTGAAGTGGGCGCATTCGTGCCCCGGTATTGTTCAGGATCGTAACCGGTTTGTCGAACAACGCTATCGTTGGTCATGTCCGAGAAATTCTCGGCATTACACCGTTGGGTTAATGCCAATGCGCCTTTATGTATTACTATATCAGCTTCTACCACCTTCACATCCTCGAATTCCTCCGCTTGGTTTGCATCCAGGTGGTTATCTTCCACGTGGAAAATGCGGGAAGGCACGTCTCCGTCCACGCTTCCTTGAATCTTGAATTGGTCGGATGCTGGGGTATCTGCAGTAACCTTTCCCAATGCACAATAAAAACCAACAGCGTCAATGCAGAAATGCGTGTAAGATACCGCCGAGATCTCGTACCCCTTGAATGTTATACCCGCCGGGTTGGCGTTATTCGCAAGCCAATACTGCTGATAACGGTAATTCAAGCGCATCGTGCCAGCGAAGAAATCGCCAAGGATCGGGCCGTCACGGTAAATGTTATCACCGGCAGCAATTGGCACGTCGTCGTCACTATCGTACACCCACCCAAAGACGTAATCATGATCACCTGCTGCCATTTAGCTCACTCTCCAAGATTTTTTTTAACAATACAATGATTAGAATGGTTATAAATATCATTTAGCTTATCTCCTCCAATTGTGTAAATATCGCGCCAAGCCTGTACGTGTGCATGCCTGAACCATCCGTGTTCACGTGGCTCAGGTGGGTTTCAACACGCACAGGCGCTCCAGCGCCTTTTCCAGCGTCATGCTGTATCGAAACATCGTCAATATAAAACTCCGGCGTTGACGACGTGCCGCTGTTCCAATAAAAACTTTCGCGGCTCGTCGACCCGATGCCGCCGCCTTCCAAGAGTGCGACATCGTCAAGCTCGATGTATAGCTCGTCATGATCAATCCCCAAGGCGATCTTGTACCACGTGTCTGCCGTCAGGGCATCAGAAATTACAGTGGTCGTTGTACCGTCGTGATGATAAAGTTTTTGATCATCACCCTTGAAGTGCAGCCCGAAATCTACATCCCAGTACGCGAAAGAGTTGTGCCCGCTTGTTGGATTCAAGAATAGGAAATAATACTCGACATGACGTATTGCACCGCCCGGGCTCGTGTAACTCAAGCTGTCTCCAATTATGTTGTTTCCACTCATCTTTTCACTGAACGAGCCGGTGTACGCTTTCGCTGACGATCGCGCGCTGTTGTACTCACCCCAATCACCTCCCAAGGCATCCTCGAAGTCCTCGACGACGGTGGTGATAAACTGCGGGTGCCTGTACAGCAAACGCTCGACATGCTCTGCAGCTGCAGCAGAGTCGAGATGCATCATGATCTCGAAGTGCGTGTCACGCTGCAAGTACCCCGAGGCAATCGCGCGTGTTGTATCTCCAACTAGATACACGCGAACAGTGTTGTTGAGCGTGCTGTTCACGTCACTCGTGAACGTGGGAAGCGTGTGAATGAACGAAAAAAACGAATCTTCGAGATATGCAACAATCTCTGCAGCCGTGATCAAGGTCATGGAAGCATCGCCTCCAAGCTTGTGTTTACAGCATGCTGCACCACGCGCGCGATGCGCTCGCGCCACCCCGTTACGTTGTTGTTTATATCAGCATATGCAATCCCAGGTGCACCAATCTTCAAACCACCATCCTGGATTGATGACGCGGCAAGGTTGTTCTTAACCGAGCGCAACAACCGCCCTGTCCGTACTGGCACGATCGCGTCCGCTAGCGCCATGCCATGCACCTTCCCGGCTCGATCTGCTTCCAGTTTTGCCCTGGTAACTTGATCGATAATGTTCCTTGCGCCCTCAGTCCTCGCTGTAGCTAAACGCACTATAATCACCGTTGCACGCTTTTTCCTGCGCTGCAATCCATGCTTCCAGCATTGCAACGCTTGGCAACGCGGGAGGTTGCTCGTTCTTTTGCAGCTGCAAGTTCTGATAATACATGACGAGATGTCGCCCCACGTACAAGAGCAGCATTATCT
>WJLE01000188.1 GCA_014728655.1 Candidatus Uhrbacteria bacterium | reverse complement strand
TGAACGTCTCTCCCGGGTTACGCGCCGTATTCGAATCCCGACGGCAGGAACTCCGTAAACAGTATCCATCCACAGGTCCGGCGTATTTAACGATTGCGCGCAGACTGGTTGAAATTCCGGAAAGTGAGACGCGGATTACCGACGATACCTTTGAAGTGCGTGTACAGACACAGGTCGAAATCATCGATGGCGGTGCTCGATCCGTGGAGTATCGTGAATCCACCGTCACGTTTCTGCGACAGGGGCCAGCCTGGGTTGCAGACGGGTATCGCGTGGAACCCTTCACCCCCTGAACTATGTCCATCATCCCTTCCGTCAGGCGTATCGCAAGCCGCACGCTGGATTTATTCTATCCGGCGAGTTGTGTGAACTGTGGTGCGGGCGGGTCCTGGTGGTGCAATCGTTGTCGTAGCCGCGTGGAGCTCGTGACGCAAGATCCGTGTCCGCGTTGTATGGGATTTCATCCGCAGCAGGCATCGGCGCACTGCCATGGGACGTTTCAGTTTTGCGGCATTGCAACAACGGGGTACTATCACAGTAAGCCATTACGTAAGCTGATTACCGAAGTCAAATACAACGGTGTTACGGCGACTGGTCAGGATCTTGAACGATATCTATCGTACGTTTTGAATACACGGACCCGGTCCTTTCCGTGGGCGCAGGAATCTTCACTGTTCATCCAACCCATGCCACTTGCTCCGGAGCGTGAACGCGAGCGTGGGTTCAACCAGGCTGCTTGGATTGCTGACCGGTTCAAGCGCACCTGGTTGCAGGATATTCCCATGCTTGATGTTCTGGTCCGTCACGGATCGGTTACAGCTCAGGCAACCTTGCAAGACAAGTTGTTGCGGACCTCGAATGTACAAGGGGATTTTATTGCCCTCACACCTGTGCGCGGCTCCATGATCCTGGTCGATGATGTTGTCACCACCGGTTCTACAGCCAGTGAGGCGGCGCGCGCACTCATCCGAGCCGGGGCGTACAATGTGTACCTGTTGACGTTGGCGATTGGGAAGTAGTGAATACGTGAACAGGTGAATACGTGAACAAGTGAACGGGGGAGGGACGTCGTGTCGATCCGTTCCTCTCACCCTTTACCGGTTCACTCGTTCACCCGTCCTGCATCCGTTCACTTGGTCTATTCTTGATAAAACGTCCCTTTTTTGCTATCCTCCGCGAATCCTGGAGAGGTGGCCGAGTGGTTTAAGGCAACAGTCTTGAAAACTGTCGTACCGGGAACGGTACCGTGAGTTCGAATCTCACCCTCTCCGCCATACAGAATGGGACGGTGTATGCCGTCCCATTCTGTATGATGAACGTGAGATGAGAAGTTTATCCAGAGGAGTTCCCGCGAAGCAGGGGCGACGTGAGGAAATCTCACCCTCTCCGCCATGACATAAGAACGGTGAAACGCCGTTCTTTTTATTTGACGCACTGGCTAGGGCTTGTTAGTTTCTGTTCGGTTCTTTCGGTTTTCTAAAAGGAGGCGATGTATGCGCAAGGAAGTCGTTCGCGGAATGAAACTGTGTGAGTTGGAAGGCGTTGATTTGCAGCATTGGACCGTTGGTCGATGCTATTTGCTCGAACTCGAGCACGGATGTATGGGTACCTTCCCTGCCATCGTCGCGGACACCGGAGACCCAATCCTGGTTCTAGAACGTCCGCATCTGGAGATCGCATGGGATCACCTGGAGTCTCGTCGGGCGAAGGTCTCCGATTTTTACGCCCTGATCTGTCTTGCTGAGCCGTCCTGCGCGTTCAGTCTGGAGGGACGGGAGCTCGAGCAACATCGGGTCGTACGCGTTTGGAAGGAACAGGAACTACGCGAACTCTGCGCGACCGAAGGTGCGGTCGAATGGGCTCCGGGGCTGCTGTCGTTCAACAGGTGTCACGGGAAGCCGGATTTTTCACCCGCACCATCCCTTGCCGGATAATCTTCGGCCTTCCAAGGAACGGCCTCCAGCCGTTCCTTTTGCTATGATAGGGTTAATCTATGTCCTACACCTTCCCAACACCAACGGGCGAGATAGAAATGAACGCCACAGATCAGGGGCTGCAGATCGAACAGCCGATGAGGAGGATGATCATCATTCGCTGGGATCGGATCACGGGAGCCGGACTCGTGAAGGCGCCCGGTGGGTCCGAATCCATCAAACAGATTCCCATGGCCGTGTTCCCTCCAGGAATCGCACGAGCAGCCCGGTTCGGAGTGAACTCGCAGCAGCTCGTGGTCGCTTACCGATCAGAGCGAGGTAAGCGAAAGCGTTTTGTACTGATGGTGCCTTTGAAGCACGAAGACCGTGAAGCGTTCTTAGACGAGATCCAACGATGGCTAGGGGATCGATGGATCGTCGAAGCACGTTCCTATTCTGAGCTATGTAAACGACTCGGGTTGCCATCGCTCTACGGCATCGCAATCCCCATGACAATCCTGTTGTTCGTTGTTTCCGGTCTCCTGCTCTTTGGTTGGTGGGTGCTCCTGGACACGGTTCCCTTCATCGGGTTGATCCATCGGTTCTTTTAGGGACGGTTTTTTGCTATCATAGGAATATCGCTATGGCATACGAGCCGGAATACGAGGCACGCCTCATCGAATCCCAGGACGAGTTCGTCTGGGAGGCTCCTTCGCATGAGCGTCATGAGCGCGGTCCGAAGTGGTACCTGATCATGGGAGGTATTGCCATGATCCTGGTGATCTATGCCATATGGACCGAAAATTTCCTATTTGCGTTCATTGTGCTCATTGCGGGGATTATCCTGGTCCTTGCCGGGAACGAGAAACCGAAGAAGGTCCTTATTCAGATCGGACATAACGGCGTGGTGTGGAATGGAGACCTCATCCCGTTCGAGGATCTGCACAATTTTGCCATCGTCTATCAGCCCCCGCATATTCGCGTACTCTACCTAGAGCCACGGAGCTTTTTCCGAAATCGGATGCGTGTACTGCTGGGTGACCAGGATCCGGTGGCGATCCGGGAACATCTGAAACAATATCTGCAAGAGGATCTGGACTTGCGGGACGAGCATCTTTCTGATATTCTCGCCAAGCTTTTTAAGCTTTAGCATTTAGATCGTGAGGTAGTCAGATGGTTAGATGGTCAGTGTTCTGATTTTCGGTATGTTCACTGCTAAGTATCGTTGAATATTTTTAACCCTAATCGCCTAACGGTCTAACGACCTAACGACTCATCTTTGCGGCCGTAGCTCAGCCTGGATAGAGCGCCTCCCTGCGGAGGAGGAGGTCGAAGGTTCAAATCCTTCCGGTCGTACCACGCAAAAACACCCCCGACACGGAGGTGTTTTTGCTTTTATGCTTCCAAAATGCCAATCAGTTTACACTCAATCGGATCGAAAAACGCACCGTCCACGTGTCGGCGGTCGGTGCGTTTGTTTTGAGTCTACATCAAATCCAATGGTTGGATGCGTCTGTCAGCTTGCGCAGGAGAGCGGGATGATCGAGTGCGTCTCCACGGCGAGATCCGTATTGTGCGGTCGAAGTTCTCGGATGTCGCTTATGTGTCCTTCGAGTGGGGAATAGCGTTGGAGGGAACCGTCCTGGATACTCAGGTCACGTTCATCATCGAGGGAAACGGACAGTCGTACGTAGAAGTCGCGTTCCATTTGCATCTGAGCTTTCTCTGCCTCGAGTTGCTGGAGTTGTAGTTTGAGGAACGTGTTTTCCGCTTCTGCTCTTCGTGTAGCCGCTTCCTCTGCGCGGAGCAACACGAAGAGTCGTATTTCCTCATCCGTTTCCAACTGCACTTCGTATGACATCGTTATCTCCGTTGTGATGTTGATGTTGGTGTTTGTTTACAAGGTGCGTGTGCGTATAGAAAAAACCTCTCGCTCAATTGAGCGCTAGGCCTATACCCAAATTCATCCTAGCAGGAGAGTGATCCGTCGTCATCGTTTGCTGTGGAAAATTCGGATTCTCTCATCGAGTGCATCGATAGGGATGTGTCTTGAGGGATGTGTCTTGAGCCATGCTTGGACACGCTTCGAGTCCCCTAGTACACCTGCACCGAATTCTTGTCTGGTGGCAAGCAAAAGGGGCGGTGTGATCGTCATACCAAGTGTTGCCAGGCTAAGGAGCGAATCGGAGGAGGGTGTAGG
>WJLE01000187.1 GCA_014728655.1 Candidatus Uhrbacteria bacterium | reverse complement strand
CGCAGCACTCACAAAGAGATGTTCAATGCTGCGGGCGATAATGCCAGACTTGGCGATCCAGGTATTGGAGAAATCAAAGAGTTCGGTTGGGGTGACGTACTGCTCAGAAGGGTTTTCCTGCGGCGGTTCGGGTTTGCGGATATCGTAAAACGAGCGACGGTCATCAAAACGGCCCCATGTATCAAGCAGATATGGTTTGCCACTTTTGTTGACAATTTTGCTTTGTTGAAGTTCGGCACTCATCCTAAAAATAAGATACAGCGTGTGACTTTTTTGTCAAGAGAAACTATGAAATATTTTTCATAGTTGACAAAAACAGCCTCATACAGTACGTTAGGTTAGCAAGCTTATAGCGGATACAGGAATATGAACAATCGCACGAACCTTTACACGAAAGTCGCGCCATACAAAGACTGAGCTCTATGCTCGCACGATTCAAAAAACTCCATCGGAAGAAAGATTACGCGGCCATCATACCGCACTCCCTCACGTATCCAGCCTACACCCCAGCCAGCCGGCAGGCCGAAGAGTTCCACGCCTCGGACAAGCATATTAAGGCACTGTTCGGCGGCGATAGGGCCGGGAAAACTGGAACCGTCTCATATGAGTTCATCACACTCACACGCCGAAATCCGGGAAAACTCTATTGGTGTGTGGCCCTCACTGAGGATAAGCTGTCGGCTGTTTGGCAATGGCATAAATATTTTCTCGCGCCCTGGGAAATTACGCATATCAATTGGCGTATCACGAATGAGATTCCCAGGTTTATCAAACTCCGCGATGGCGGGAAGATTCAATATTTGACGTGGAAGTCAGGCGCGGGGATTTTCTCCGCAGATTCCGTCTATGCCATCCAGCTTGACGAAGACGGGGCACGTGTGATGAATACGGCAGAGCAAGTCTATAATGATTGTCTGTCGCGGATTCTGGATTGTGATGGCTATATTCTGCTTGGCGCGACCCCCGTCATGGGGAAGAATTGGATGTATCGGCGAATCTACCTCTATAACGCCGATAACCGCGAGGGCAAAACCCCCGATCCAGACATCGCTCGGTGGACGGTGTCGCTCCTGGATAATCGGTATATTTCTGATGAACAGAAGGCGAAAGCGAAAGGCCGGATGAGTGCTGATGAGGTTGACCGGCGCTTTTATGGCCTGTTCTCGACGTTGCAGGGTGCCTGTTTCAAAGAGTGGCAGGATGACATGGTGGTTGATTTCGGCACGTTGCCTGCGGATTGTCGGAAGGCAGTTGGCATTGACTTGGGCTACAAACACCCATTTGTCGCAGAGTTTGGCGCGTATCACAACGAAACATTATACTATTTCGCAGAGCACTACAAGGCAGAAACCCTCCTGAAAGACCATGCCGAGGCGATCCGTCGCATTGAATTAGATATGTCCTACTGGCATGGTCTGAACTTCCGGCGCTATGAGGCGCGAGTGTGTGACCATGAACGACAAACACGGGCGGAACTCGAAGAGGCGGGAATCTGGACAGACCCGGCGGACAAAGCCGTTGATGTACGGATCGACCTGATGAATCGCATGATGAAGGAGGGGCGGTTCCTGGTGCACCCACGCTGTTATGAATTGGCCCGGACGCTGCCCCTCTATCATTATAAGGAACAACGGGCCGGAAGCGACCAGAAGGAACAGCCGGTCAAGGAAGATGACGATCCGGTCGATGCTGGCGGATATTTGGCCATGTATTTTGAAGGCGGGTCAAGTTATGATCTGACGGGCGGCTTTGCCGGGAGTGTTTAGAGTCCATCCAACAATTTGCGGCGCTTCTCTTCTAACATGTGCGCCAGGTCCAGGTCGCCATCGTGTCGCGCCACTTGTTCGGCTTCCTCTAAGGCTAATACGGCGTCCTTAATCTTCACTCCCTCAGAAAGCTCTACCAAGACAGCCACACTGTCTACGAGCTTTTTGATGGCCGTCGCGTAATCCATCACTTCCATGCGCCCTCGAATGGCGTCAAGGTTAAAGCGAGAAAGCATTTCAAGCGCCATACCAAGATT
>WJLE01000186.1 GCA_014728655.1 Candidatus Uhrbacteria bacterium | reverse complement strand
CTCTACCAGTTCCCGTGCACTGCGAAAGATCGCCAGACGGGAGGTCCGTCCCTGAATCCCAAGTACCGAACACCGGGTCTCGATGTTCGCAAGGATTTTCTGATAGGCCGGTGCTGACAGAAAATCGTCGTACAGAAATGCGTACAGCCGGTTCATAGGAAGTCTATGGTCAATCGTCTGTGTTCTGTGGCGTTACCACAGATGACAGGCTACTGACCAGACTTATGCTCCTCTGATGTTGGTTTTGTTTGTCCCGCTTGTTGCGACTGTGGTTTGGAATGCTCCGGCGACTCCTGTTTTTGCTTGGACGACGCAGGCATCGACGGGCTACCGATCTGCACCTTACCTTCCATCACAGCTCCCGCTTCCACGGTAATCCGTTCTGCCGTGACATCTCCCTTAATCTGCGCGCTGGCATGAAGGACGGCCTGCTTCTTCACGGTCAGGTTTCCATCGATCGCTCCGGAGATGACGGCCTCCTCCGTGATAACATTTGCGTAGATCTGTGCTTCCGGACCCACGGTCAGTGTCCCGGCCGCATTAATCGAACCATGGACCTCGCCCTCAATGACAACGTCCCCCTGGCTCTTAAATTCCCCTTCGACTTTCACCCCGCGCGCGATCACGGTTGCCGCGTTCTGCGTAAGTGGCGTTCCACCGCCTGCGGAAGGCATGGATGGCTCCGTCGGATAGGGCGAATCCGGCCGTTTGTTGTTGTTG
Source organism: Candidatus Uhrbacteria bacterium (assembly GCA_014728655.1). Classification (GTDB taxonomy): domain Bacteria; phylum Patescibacteriota; class Patescibacteriia; order 2-12-FULL-60-25; family 2-12-FULL-60-25; genus 2-12-FULL-60-25. The sequence continues at coordinate 5,559 of WJLE01000186.1, read as the reverse complement.
AACATAGCGAAAGCACCTTACACAATCCTAGGGTACAACGTCAACGCACCGTTGAATCAATGATCTGCTCTTTCCAATGGACCCTCCTTTAAAAGGACCCTGCATTGAACGATTGTCCAAATCATGTTACGAAAGATACGCAACCCTTCCACAAAAGAGGCAGATACGTGAAAGGCTCGATGCTATACCTCGTACTTTTTCTATTGATGCTCACAGCATGCCCGCCACCGGAGCGAAACAATGACATAAAACGCTTTGGCTGCTTAGCTGCGACGCCCGGCTTCTGGGGCGGTAATAAAAATGCGGAAATTTCCCTTCGAAAAACGACATCGAAAGCGGAGGCAGTCACGGAAGCGCAAGATGCGTACCTGCGGGAACATCCGAACGTGAAAAATCCCAACGTGAACTGCTGGGACTGTTCCAAGCCGGGCCTCGATGCCAAAGCGAAGGAAATCTGCGAATAGACACCGCCCTTTCTACGGACGAGGCTGAAATCGTATATCAGAGCCGTGACTGCGGCTCTGATCTTATAGCTGTTACATCGCTTCCGGAACCGGAATCCCCAGCAGCTTCAGCCCCATGGTCAGTCCGTCACGCGCTGCGTACGCAAGGCGTAATCGTGCGTTTTTCACGTCTTCCTCGGCATCCAAGACCGGAAGATCGCGATAGAACGCATTCGAGATCCGAGCCGTTTCCAGACACCAGTGCGCGACCAGGCTCGGCCGCATCTCTTCGGCCGCACGCGGAGCGACGTCTCCTAACCGTGCGATGGCAATCGCCAACGCTTTTTCTTTCGGATCCTCCAGGACACGACAGTTCGGCTCCTCATTCCCACGGATATCCGGGTAATTCGCGCGACGCAGAATGGATTCCAGACGAACGATGGCGTACTGCACGTAAGGACCGGTATCCCCGTCGAACGAAAGGGACTCCTCCAAATCGAACGTGAAAATGCGCTCCGGATCCTGTCGAAGCAGTCCGAATTTTATCCCTGCGATGGCGATAGCCCAGGCCGTGTAGTTGATCTGTCCCTGACTCCAGCTTTCGTGGCGCACCTTTGTCTCCTTCCAGGCGTAGCGGTACACCTCGTTCCGGAAGTCTGGATAGGTCACCACATTCCCCTCGCGACTCGACATAGCCCCGCTCTTCAAAGTGAGGAACTCATAGCCGATATGTGCTGTGGGGACGTCATAGCCCATCCGCTTCAACGTTGCGAAGAGCTGCTTAAAATATAGAGATTGCCGATTGTCCACGAGCAGAATACTGCGCTCCATTTTGGGATATTCCTGTTTCTTGAGCTGCGCCAGCGCAAGGTCCTTCGTGGCATATAAGCTGGTGCCATCGGATTTGCGGATCAGAAATTTCCCTAATTTCTGATCCTCCAGATCCACCACAATGGCGCCTTCACTTGCTTCGGCGACCCCCTGCTCCAACAGCTCGTTCACGATGCGCTGTCCTTCATCCACGACCTCACTTTCCAGGTACTGACGGTCGATATCGACGCCCAGCTCCTCAAACAGATCCGTAAACTCCTCCAGCGACCAGCGTCGCGTCTCCTGCCAGAGTTTATGCCAGACCGGATCATGCGACTCCAGAGCCCGCTGAACCACGGAGACCTCCGACTTTAAGGATTCGTCTGCGGCAATGGCCTTGGTCGCGTCCGTATAGAGCTGCCCGAGATACACCCCGTTCCGCTGTTCCTTGGGAATCCCGTCCAGATAGGCATACACTTGGTCCAGCGTCAGATCCATCACCCATGAGGACTCCCCTTGCTCCGAGGATTGCTGTGTTTGGTGTTGCTTCACGAACCACCAAAGACATTTGGCCACATGTGCACCCACGTCCCCATGGTAGCTTGCCGTCACCACGTCCCAACCGGCATGTTTCAGAATGGCCACGATCGATGAGCCTAGAACCAAATTCCGCAAATGACCCACATGCATGGATTTATGCGTGTTCGGCTGGGCGTACTCGAACAGGATCCGCTTCTGTTTCCCGATGTCGAGGACGGCATACCGCTCCCCTTCATGTTCCACGTCCTGCACCATGCGATGGATAAACTCACCGGTCGCCAGCGTGATATTCACAAACGGCCCCGCGGCTTCCATCTTTTCGACCAAACGATTAACCGTTCCAAACTCCTTAACGATCTTTTCCGCAACCTCCGTCGGAGGCTGTTGCAGTTCTTTTGCAACGGTAAAACAGCCGAATGCAAGATCTCCCATGTCCGGCTTGGGTGGTAACACAAGATCCCCGGCTGTTACCGGCACGCCCAGAACCGTACCAATCCGTTGCGCGATATGATCCCTCGCCGCAAACCAAAGATTTTTCATAGCTAGACGAGTTGAACGAAATGGCGCTTCCCTTTTTGGATCACTGCGCCCTTACCGGGTTCAGCCCCTTGCTGCGTCACGACCTTTCCATCGATTTTTACACCTCCCTGCTCAATCTGACGACGCGCGTCACTCTTGGAAGAAACAAGCTTGGAATCCACGAGTGCATCCACGATCGTTCTTCCCTTCTTCCACTTGAGTTGTGGGAGATCCTCTGGCAGCTCATGACTCTGATGCACGGTACGAAAATGCTCCTTTGCCGCCTCCGCTTCCTTCTGGGATCTGAACGTCTTCACCACTTCGTAGGCTAACTGATGTTTATACTCCACGGGGTTCCCGCCCTTCTTCATCAGATCCTCCATTCGTTCAATCTCTCCAACATCCACATCCGTACATAGACGGAATCCCGGAATGATCATCCCGTCCGTCCAGCTCATGACCTTGCCATACATCTCTTCTCCGGAATCATCGAGCGTAATCATATTCCCTTCGGTCTTACCCATCTTCTTTCCTGTAGGATCAGCAAGCAACGTCGTCGTTAACACAAACTTCTCCTTTCCCTTAATCTCTTTAAGCAGCGTCCGGCCGGCAAGCATGTTAAACGTTTGATCATTCCCACCAATCTCCATGTCCACATCCATGGCAACCGTGTCATATCCCTGCATAAGCGGATAAAGAAATTCATGGAGGTAGACCGGCTTCCCCTCCTTCAGACGCGTTTCGAACATATCGCGCTCCGACATCTGCTGTACCGTAAAGTGTGAGGCGAGCTCCACCACGTCATGAAAACGCATCTTCCCCAACCACTTCGAGTTAAACAGAAACTTGGCAGGATTGTCTCCACGAAACGAAACGAACCGTGATGCTTGTTTCTTATAATGCTTACAATTCTCCAGTACCTGCTCGCGCGTCAGTCGGACACGAGTCGCGGACTTGTCCGTGGGATCGCCGATCATGGCCGTGAAATCCCCGATTAGAAAGATGATCTCATGCCCAAGCTTCTGAAGTTCTGCGAGTTTCCGTAACGGAATCGCATGCCCGATATGCAACGTGGGTCCGGTCGGATCCACGCCCAGATAGACCTTCAGCTTCTTTCCGGAGAGAAGCACCTTCTCTACGGGCTTTAAGTCCGGATACACATTCTCCACCCCGCGTTCGAGGAACAGTTTCACGATCCTGGAATCCTTGGAAACCTTGGACATATGAAGCGTAGCGTATCGAAACTGCCCGAGGATCGCAACTTTAGGGACAAGGATACAAAACGCCCGAGTAAAAAGCTCGGGCGAAAGCACTTGGTAAAGTTTACACGTGTGGAAGGTGCACTGTGAAGATCGTTCCGTGACCCGCTTCGGATTGAACGCGGAGCTGACCGCCATGGATCCGGACAACATCACGGACCACACCCATTCCGTAGCCGCGGGCTTCACCAGATTTCGTGGAAGCGGGCTGCTCAGAGCAAATCTTCCGAATCCGTTCCGCATTCATGCCAATCCCACGATCTATGACTTGAAGGACGGCATACCCCGCAGGCACGGAATCCGGATTGATCGCATCGATGAGCGGCGGGGTGTCTTCCAATCGATCGCTTAGATTCAGATAGAGCTCAACTCCCTGCTCGCCTTCAGCGCCGGCCTCTGCTGCGTTCCAGGCAAGATTCATCACGAGCCGGAACAGCAACGTACTAATCCCCCGTACGTAAAGGGTGGGCTTTGTCCTGGGATGAATATGCGTATGTACGCTGGTGCGCGTTCCGCGCTGGACGACGGCACCAGCGCCGGTTACGATCTCTATCAGGTCAATCGGCTCGAAATCAAGCTCCGGTGAAATTGGGACCTGATAAATCGAACCCAGCCCTTGCACAATATGCTTGGCGTATCGAAGCGCCATCTGTACATCCTCCCCAAACTCCTCGCGATCTTCCGGATCCGCTTTTGAGAAGATGTGATCCACCCCGGCTTGGATCACCAGATGTAAGTTTCGCAAATCATGTAAAAGCGCTCGTTCGAAATCAATCGATACCCGACACCTGCCTTCATACTTCGGTGCCGCACCGCTCTGTTTTCGGCTTGCTTGTGCCATGAATCAGATCCTCCTCTATTCATCGTTCCTGTTAAAGAACAGGTCAAGCATATCAAACCCCGGCTGAGCCTAAGTTAAAAATATGATCAAAATGAGATCAAATAATCCATGGGATACTTGTGAAACAAGATCAATGCTCGTAGGATAAATTCAACCATATGCGAATTCTGATTATCGAGGATAACCCCGATCTTAGATCCATCCTCCAGAAGCGACTTACAGAGGAATCCTATGTCGTGGAAACCGCTGTAGACGGCGAAGACGGGCTGCACAAGGCGATGTCCAACGTATACGACATCATCATCCTCGACCTACAACTTCCCAAGAAAGATGGACTACAGGTCTGTCAAGAACTTCGAGCGGCGGGACGTGATGTCCGTATCCTAATCCTTTCAGTTCAATCCGATGTCGAAACCAAAGCGGATCTGCTGAATATGGGCGCGGATGACTACTTGGCAAAACCATTTTCGTTTAAAGAGCTGACCGCGCGATTACATGCGCTGCTACGTAGACCAAAAAAAATATCGAATGAAATCCTGCGATACTGGGATATTGAGATGAACGTTCAGAAGCACACGGTTCGCGTTGATGATCGCAACCTCTACCTGACACGCAAGGAATTTATGCTGTTGGAACTCTTCCTGAAAAATCCGGAAGCGGTGCTAACCCGCCAGGTCATGGCAGAGCATGTCTGGGACTCCAACCTGGATCCATTTTCCAACACCATCGAATCGCACATTCTGATGCTGCGAAAAAAAATCGAAACTCCCGGATCCGCGAAACGCATCCATACCATCGTCGGAAGGGGCTACATGCTTTCGGAACGATCGCCCGGGGCCTAAGCATCCCGAGCACGTTTTTGCATCGAGGAGATCAGATCCAGCGTCGCCTCGAATTCTTCGCGATTCGTTCGAACCAATGCAGTGTACCGGTCACAGAGCGCGTACACGGACTCCAGATGAATCAACGGCTCCAGGAGCTCAAACGTACCGCGACCACGATGTGCTTCGTGCTCAATACGATCCAGGACGGTAAGAAAACCGCCTCCGACCAGCGACCGACGTAGCTTGCGGACTAGGCGTGACCGACCGATGAGACGCACTCCCCGCAGCTGATTCGATCGTGCAAGTTCCGAACTGATCGCGTT
>WJLE01000185.1 GCA_014728655.1 Candidatus Uhrbacteria bacterium | reverse complement strand
TGAACTAAGAAGAAGTGTCAGTCGCCTCAGAGAACTGGGCAAGCTTCCCGAAGATGCCTTCATTAAAAACCCAGATAAGATAGGGAGTTCGAAATACCATTTCATCGTAGCCATTGAGTCTGCCATTGACATGTGCAACCACATCATAGCCCGAAATGGATACCGGATCCCCAACGACTATGCCGATACCTTTAGGGTTATGGGTGAAGTGGCGGCTTTTGAGGCGGGCTTTGCCGAGGATCTCACGAAGATGGCCAAATTTCGAAATCGGTTGGTTCACCTCTACTGGGAAGTGGATGACAAACAGGTTTATCAAATGATTCAGCGTCGGTTGGACGATTTCAAAGCGCTATTGAACGCGATTTCGAAGTTTTTGGAATGGGAAAGTTGAACGCGGTTCGTATCATCGCATTCCTCTGTAATTTTCTCATTCACGGCTCTCTGTCTGTGTCCAGTTGTCTTTTTCTTCTGACTCCTGACTCCTGACTTCTGTATTCTGATCTTCTTTATCGTCTGTGTCCGTCTGTGTGTGTCTGTGGCAAAATGGTCTTTTCTTAGCGATCTTAGCGTCTGGTGAAATCTAAAGTCCAAATTTCCAAGCTCACCACCCTCTCCGACGCCCGCGGCACCGTCTTCGAACCGCTGGCTGTCGAAGAGATGCTGAACCAGAAGAACGTCCACGTGGTGACCAGCAAACCTGGTGTCATTCGGGGGAATCACTACCACATCGAAGGCGAGGAAACGATCGTCGTCATCGGCCCCGTCCAGGTCCGTTTTCGAGAAGATGACAAGCATCAGGACATAGAGGTTTCGGAAAACGAGGTATACAGGTTCATATTTCCACCAGGCGTTCCTCACGCCATAAAGAACACCAGTGAGAAGACCAACGTGCTCATTGCTTTCAACACTCAACCCCACGATCGGAATCATCCAGATACGATACGAGAAGAGTTGCTATAGTATCTATTTGCTGAATCGCGCGGATTACCCAGACTGCACTTGGTCTTACCTAAAACCTAACCACCTAAAACCTAAAACGCCGCGTCAGCGGCTGCACCTAACACCTAAAACGCCGCATCAGCGGCTGCACCTAAAACGGCCGAAGGCCTACAAGAGTCAAGACCTGACCCCACAATTTTCATTATTTACCCATTACTCTTCACTGCTTACTGTTAACCATTTACTGATAGGTTTAAGGGCAGACAAAACGTTGCGCCAGAATAGAACGAACTTCCGTAGTACGCTTGCGAGGTGGCCATGAAAGGTATGAAAGCAAAGAGAATAAGATTTAAGATTGGTGATCTTTGGGAGAGTCCATTGCTTCACATACTGTTAACGAAAGAGGACGATGTCATTGTCGCTCGTTGCTTAGACCTTACGGTTTCTTCTCATAGTAAGGATGAGAAAAGTGCTTTGAAGGCATTGGCGGATTGTATAAAGGAATACGTCTTGACTGCGTTGGAAAACGATGCCATCAACATGATTTTTGATCCGGCTCATAGTAAGTATTGGAGAATGTATAACGAATTGGAAGCAAGAAACTCTTCCAGAAACCTGAAGATCTCCATCAAAAGAAATCTAGCGTCCGTCCCAAAGGAAAATCTGAGGCGATCAACGGCGGAAATAGAGTATGCCTAAGCCTCTGGAATTGAGGAAAGTAAGAAAGCTACTCAAGGCGTACGGCATTGTCTACGTAACAGGAAAAGGCAGACACCCTAAATTCTATGACCCCGAAACACATAGGTCATATCCCATCAAATCTCATGGCAAAAAGACACTTGTGCTATCGTATGCGCTTGATGATCTAATAAAGAAGTTCGATTTGCCTGCGGATGTATTTGATAGATGAATCTAGAGGCCACCGCCCTCGGTCCTCAGCCCGCACGCCCCAAGCGCTCCGTTCACTGTTCACCGTTCACTGTTCACGCCGCGTCAGCGGCCTTCGCTGTTCACGCGCCGCAGGCGCCCACATAACACTTAACCACCTAAAACTTAACACGGCCACCACAGCGGCTTTTCACCATTTACTCTTTACACTCAACGGTCCACCGTTCACTGTTCACTGACCATGCCGCGTCAGCGGCCTTCCCCATTACTCCTCACCAGTTGCTGTTTCCAATTCAAGGCTTGAATGGATTGTAGTCTTGTGTTAGAAATGTCCTGTAGATCGACTGTATTAAGATGTAAATCCATCTGAAGGAGTTTCAAATGACGGAATTAAATGAAAGAGTTATAAGAGATGCGCTTTCTCTACCGGTAGACCGACGAGTTGGTTTAGTGGAGATTCTCCTGAAGAGTTTAAACGTGCCGACAAAATCAGACATTGATGCTGCATGGGCTGCGGAAGCTGAGCGCCGGGTTAAACAAATAGAGGAAGGCGATGTGAAGACGATTTCGGGTGAAGATGT
>WJLE01000184.1 GCA_014728655.1 Candidatus Uhrbacteria bacterium | reverse complement strand
GGCCCAAAATCGTGCCTGGATGGGGCATTTCGCGCTGGGTAATAGTCTCTCCGACAAACTGCTAGGGTTGGTTAAAATTACTAAATTACGAAATTACCGAATCCTCTTACTAAACCAAACTAAACGGAGGTAGTTATGCCTAAGGATATAGGTCAATCTAAAAAAAGTTCAGGTACGCGGTCCTACTCGTTCAGCGGAACGATATGGGCCACAGAAACGGAATGGCACCGCTGGCGCATGCAACGTGACAAGGTACAGAATATGACAGGCGAGCGATTGGGGCTTTTGCTCTTCCGTTCGATATACCTGGGCAACCTGATGCGGGAGGCGGCGCTGATGCAAGACAAGGACGTGGATGACGTTATCGCTTTCATCCAACAGAATTTGCTTGAAGCAAGCTCTGGCACTACTGAACCGGACAAGGTGAGTGATAACTTAATGGCGGCAGCTATTGCTGATGAACGAAGATGGAATGAAACCAAGGCACGCGATGACAAATTAGTCGCAGCCCTTGAGCGGATGGGGTTGTCGAAATTTACAGAATGGGTCCACGAGCACGACGACAACTTCGATCACATCGCTTGGTTGAAACGAGTCGGTTATGCTTTCGAGCTGAGCTTACGCGACAAGATTTACCGTCTGCTGCTTGCCTACTTCGCTGAATATGGGGACCAACCCAAGGCCGACGTCATTAAATGGGCTACTCAATGCGGCCTGATCGGCAACGGCGCTCACCAGACCACGGTCGGCAACTTCATCAAACTTGGCAGCCAACTGGGTTTCTCTGGCGGAGCCAGTCGCGGTAGGTGGGGTATGCCTGTTGGCATGGTCGAAAGCCACATCCCGAAGATCAATATTAAGGAATACGATGGCTCACAGGTATTATTGCAGCTATACCAGAGCGAAGACATAGAACTTTCTAAATAGTGTCTATATAGTATTAGTTTAGAGGCCCTCGTAATTTAGTAATTTAGTAATTTTCTTCTGTAGCGGTCAATTTGGTCATAATTGGTTAGTAAAGGAGTATAAAATTGAGCAGCCCGCGAGACTATGGTGTGCCTCATGATGCATGGAGACCGCGTCAAGAGGAGGTTGTCAAGCAAGTTATTAACATGGAGCCCAGTAATATTCTAATTCTACAGGCTTTGACTGGTAGCGGCAAAACCGCATATGCGGCAGCGGCAGCTCATGAGCACAGCGTTATTGCGCTATCTCATACAAAGGTGTTGCAGCGCGAGAACTATGGCATTACGTATGGTTTTGACTATCTATTCGGGAGGGGCAATTATCGTTGCGCATTGGATGAGAGCCATAGCGCGCGGCGCTGCTACCACAAGCAGCGGCCTAGTCGCTGCCCAATGTTCGCAGCTTGCCGTTACTACATACAGCGCGGCCTGTGCCAGAATAGCCATAAGACTGCTTTGAACTATGCTTATTGGATGACGGCGAAGTGGCCCCGTGAGAAAGCGGCTTCGGCGCTGACGGTAATGGATGAGGCGCACCTACTGAGTGATTTGGTGATCGAGCACTCGTCCGTGACCGTCACTGACAAGCAACGACGGCAGTTCAATTTGCCTGACTTCCCGTTAATTACGTCTAGAGGGCAATCAATGGGCATGCAGGCTAATCCTGTTGATAGTGCTCGGAAATGGTTGGCAAGGGCAAGGGTTGCGCTAACAGGCAAGATGTTGGAAATGGAGAGCAAGATTAATCTCAGCCCAACGTTCCGTAAAAAATATGATGCCACCGAGAACTTATGGTTTAGCATCGTCGGCGCACAGAAGTCATTGACGGCGTCACCCAACAATTGGTTTATACGTTCTGGCCCCAGGGCTAGGGAATTGCAATATGGGCGGCGCGCGCCTGGCTTTGTTTGTAAGCCTTTAACTGCGCGACATCATTTCCCACGTATGTTTTTGATGGGCGGGCCGGCGCTGTTGATGAGCGCCACCATTGGTAATTTCGAGACCTTTGCTCAGGAACTCGGTATTGAGGGGGCGCGGACGTTGCGTGTGCCTTCGGTATGGACACCGGAAATGAGACCGGTGTATTATGACGAGGGCGCGCCTAGCATTGGCAACAAGACGTCTAGGGCTGGGTATGAGAAGCAGGCGGACATTATCGCCAAGATGCTCAGAAGCGTGCCAAGCCATTGGACCGGGGTGATCCACGTCACGTCCAAGAAGCGGGCGCAAAACCTGGGCTCAATGTTGGCAATGCGCGGCCTTGCTGATAGGATATGGACACCGTCGCGCGGCGCAGGTACTGAGCAGCAGATGGACGAGTGGGAAAAAGCAAAGCAGATCGGAAAAGGGCGATTGGCTATCGCGTGGTCGTGGTGGGTCGGCATGGACCTGCTCGACGAAAAGATCAACATTGTGGCTAAAACCCCTTACCCTTTTCTCGGCTCTGAATACGGGCGCGAACGTATGCTACACAACGGCAAGATGTACCTGCAACGCACGGCATGGCGATTGCAGCAAGGTTGCGGGCGCACGCGGCGTGGGAGGCCGCAGGATTATGACATCGACGGCAAACGCGCCGGCCTGGTCGCAGTCGTTGATCAGAACTGGAAGCGCGTGCGCAACTACATGGATGATGATTTTTTGCAGTCTATGACGGCCTGGTGAGAACTTGACAAAAGTATAAAGGCTGGTTATACTAAGGGGGCATGAGGCCACCACTGAGGGGCTGGCCACCCCATTGGAGACAGGGAAGTTGCTAATTTTTAAGGAGGCTACTTGTGAGTAACAACATTTTTGACATCCTTGGCGGCAAAGAGACCGCCAAATCGCTCCCTGCGGAGAGCGGTGTGTTCGCTAGCTCCGGCTTTGTTGGTCAAGGTCGAGCGTACCGGCTCCAGCGGTTTTGGAGCGCGGAGGACGTTGCCGAGTATGAGCTCCCTTATGAGGAGTTCGTCGATTACAACCGGCGCGGTAAAGAGCGTTCCTGGTGGTACTATTTCCAGGATGCGGAGGCTGCTGACATTGCCTACAAAGAGGTCGGGGGCCAGTACAACACGGACCGCGTGCTGCGCTTCGAGCTGGTCACTGCAACGGTGAAGAACCTGCGCGGCGATAACTGGGGCCAGACGATTGGCGCAGATGCCGTGATCTCCATCCTGACGTGGAAGACGACGCGGCACCAGTTCCACATGTTTGCGCTGCCGGCCCTGGTGCAGGCTCTGGCTACGGTGGCGGGCAAGATCGACGAGCGGCACTGGCACGTCGACGAGATCCTCGATGGCATCAGGGACGAGGATTACACGGATAATTTGGAATTTACGCTGATTGGGGACGCCGAGGCCAACACGGACGACGTGGCGTTGTTCGATCAGGTGTTACAGGCGTGCGACGGCGACATTGACCTGGCGCAGAAAGTGTGCCTCGGCCTGGTCGATACGCCGCCGGAGAGCGTGGCGCATCTAGCCGGCAAGGTGCGCATTCACTATACACGCTCCAAGCTTTGGCTGCGCAGGGAAGCCCTTTGGAAGTCGCTGGGCGAGCCCAACGCACAGGCTTACATCCCGATCGGCTACGCCGAGACGGACTACGCCAAGGAGTTTGAGACCACCAGCAAGGATCTGTCCGAGCTGCTGCGATTCTCGGTCGAGGAGTGGAAGCAACCGTTGTGGATGCGGCTGCACATCGTGGACGATCCGCGTATGGACAGCGTCTATGGCGACAACAAACGGCCTTGGTTGCCGGTGGTTACCGACATCTACCTCACTGAAGAGGAGGCGGAAGCTGCCGTTGATGATGAGATCACTAACAACCAAAAAGACGCCAAGCCGCAACAGCAAGGCAATGACCGCGCGCGGCGCGGACCGCCGGTGCCAGAGACCTGGGGTGAGGATGCCCGCGACGACTGGGTGGAGATGTTCTCCGATCAGAAGAATCGTAGCGGACACGCCGACGCCAATGTCAATGACGTTCCGATGCCGGTGATCATCAAGCTGGCGCGCACACTGAGTGCGACGCCAGAAGATATCAAAATCTGGTGGCAAGTGGAATGAGAATTTTCATAGACCCTACTGAAGCTGGGCCCAATAGTCGGCTCCCCGCCGACGTAGTTGAGGTCGTAGAAGTGCTTCCGGGTCTTGAAGAGCAAACTGGGGCGGATATGCTGATTAGCATTCTCAGCATACCCGCCTC
>WJLE01000183.1 GCA_014728655.1 Candidatus Uhrbacteria bacterium | reverse complement strand
GCCTGCAATGCTGATGGTCTTTTCCACTTGCGCCTGTAATTGCATAGATGTGAGTCCAGGCACGTCGTTGTACCAGATAGGCAAGGCCGCCTTGTTTTGACAGGCTTCAGCGAAGCGGCTGAACTGCCTATCATCTACCAGCTTGCCATAGCGCAGCAAGTCGAAAGTCACGTCCTTTTCTGTCAACAATTGAAAGGTAATCAGGTCGTCTACCATCATTTCCCCAGACCACCAGAACACCCGCTGTCCCTGCTGGGCAAGGTGTAGCGCAAAAGTGCGCAGGGCTGACGACTTGCCAGATTTATCCTCGCCGGCGACAGTATACCGCCGCCCCTTGCCCATGCCCCCACCAAGCAACTTGTCCAGGCCTTTCAGTCCGCAGGATAGAATATGGGGTTTTTCGCCACCATTTACCATGTCTTCAACACGAATATAGGTGCTCTCTACCGCGCTACGCTGGTCTATAATTTCATGCTCTGAGCTTTCCTGGACAGTTTCGCTGACCAGCCTTTCAGCATGGCGAAGCACCTCTTCGGTATCTACTGTCCAGTCTTCGGATACATCAAACAGGCGCTGGCCCAAAAGTCCAAGTTTGCGCCGCTTGCTGTGCTGCTTCACCTGCCTGGCATAGGTTGCCACATTGACAAACGAAGTGCCGGGCAAGTCCAGGCATAGTTCTATAATCCTGGCTACGCCGCCAACCTCTTCAAGCTGGCCGTTAGATCGTAGCTGGTCAGTCAGCGTTAAATTGTCTACTGAGTCGCCAGCGCCATAAAGGTCAAGTATCGCCTGCCAGATATGCTGATGAGACAGGAAATAAAAGTCTGCCGGTGACAAAAATAGGCACTCGCCTATCATATCAGGGCTAATCAGTACGGAATTCATGAGGGCGCTCTCCAGTATGGAAAGATGTTCAATCTTGGGATTTGTCCTCTGAACCTTGCCATTTCCTTTGCTCATGATTTTTCCTTTTCTACCATAACGGTGTATTCCTTTCCGGTCAGTTCATCTATTCGTGTCTCTGCAACATATTCCTTTTCGGCGGCGGCTTTTTTCACAGCCTGCTTTTCATCACGATCTTTTAGCCATGCCTGAAAATTGCTCATGAAACTATTGGTACCCTGAACCATTTCCAGGTCTTTGCTTTTCTTGACCTTTTCTTGCCAGAACTTCAAAAATCCGGTTACATCTTCGGGCTTCACAAGAAATTCAGGTTCACCATTGACACGCCTAGTGTGCTCCCATGTCGCAAGAACCTTCAGAATAGGCGTAATTCGCCCCTTAAAGGCTAGCTCTTCAGCCTTATTTCCAGGTGTCATACCAAAGCAGTACCTACCAATGTCATCAAAAAACGGATTGCGCCCGCTGTCATCGCGAAAGTGAGTCAGTGCCCGGCGCTTTATCGCTGGCTTCTTTTTGCCTCCAGAACCATTCCGCCGCGCCGCCGCAATATCAGAATTTGTCTGTGCAGACTTTTCGCGCGGGCCTTTTGGTTTGGGCGTAGCGGTTGCTACATCAAGAGCTTTCTCTAAACTAGAGTCTGTCTGCTTATCGCTTTCCTCTGGCTGGCCATTCTGGTAGACAATCTCATCAACCTCAGCCAGAGTGAGGTCGGGCTTCTGAGTGTCGGCTGCATCGTCACCGTCAGGTGACGGGGTGTTTTTTTCTTTATTTAAATTACCTTCTATATCTTCGTGTGTAGAATTCTTCATACCCCCCTGTGTAGAATTCTTCACACCCCCTGTGTAGAATTCTTCATACCCCTCACTGAAAAACCCATCAGCCAGCGCTGCCCTGAAGCACTGCTGGGTAAGAGGCGCGAAGCTATAAATATTAGTTTCGCCCTTATCCTTACCAGAATGGATTACCAGTGCTCCCATTTTGACAAGCTGGTTTTTGATATTATGGACGGCTTTCAAAGACAATCCCATTCGCTCAGCAATTGTGCTGAGTCCTGGCCTGGCATCGCCTTTTGAGCTATCGAATTTGAACGTCATTATCTGCCCAATGAATTCAAATTGACGCCCTTGAAGCCCGGTCTTGTCAGCGTCTTTGTGCCTGAACTTGTGATAGTAGGCCATGATATAGCCCGGCACATTCAGGTAGTGGTGGTCATCAGCTACAGGGTCACCCCAGCGTGATATGAATTTTTTTGATTTAGCCATCTCCTAATTACTCCTTATGGCACTTGCGCACCTGGGGCGGTTCTGGTAGACTCATAAACGAAGTCAGCAGTTGCGCCCCAACGCACTGCGGATGGTATAGAGAGAACACACTTTACGCCCGCCCGGTTGCCAGCCGGGCTTTTGGCTTT
>WJLE01000182.1 GCA_014728655.1 Candidatus Uhrbacteria bacterium | reverse complement strand
TGGCTGTCAACAGGGTTCACTTGCCGTCCTTGCGAAGGAGGAGTGTATCACCGCAAGGGATGGCGTGGGACCCGGGAGCTATCGCCCGGCGGCATCGGCCTGGGTGCTTTCGCGTGGGTTCGTGCGCCCGCAACCATGCGTCCGTGTCGTTATGCTGTTATAGGAATAAGATTTTTATTCTCATCTATTATATAGATCGTATCCCCTTTTTTTGTCTTTTCCCCTTTCGGGAAAAGAGCATCCACTTCTTTTTCAAACTGTCCGCTACTGGGATAACTATATCGTTCACCGCAATAATCTTGTTTCACACGGATCCTTCGTTTTATTCCGTATGGCAACAAAAAAAACCATAGTTCTGGATTAGAATCAAATTCCCTCCTAAGAGATTTTGAATCTAAATTTTCCAAGCGTTTCATTCCTTTCGTATTGAGGACGATCTTTCGTCCTACGAGCTTTTCAATATTTTTTATTGTACATTTCATGATATTTTCCCTCCGTGCATGAGGCATGGTATAATGCCTCAAGGTGACTATGGAGGAGGATCGCCGCGTGCCGATCCTCCGTGGCCTGAATGCGCTGCCAGTCGGCAGCCTCCTCAGCGCTCCCTACCAGAGGCAGAAAGCGCTGAATTCGTTGGCGGATGACCATTGGAATCATGTCGTGGGAGTCTCGTAGCACGCCCCTTCTTCTACTAGAAGAAGGTTGTACCACTCGTCTTCGTACCCCCTACGACCTCCCCCTTGCAGCACATGGTCGATTTTATCCTCATCGAGGACATCAAGCCGCCTTAGCTGTCCGGCCGTAGGTGTTTCTGAAAAGACAGCGACCAGGTATGCTCCTTCCTGGTAATACTCATTGATCTCTTTTGTGAGCACCCAGAATTCCTTTGCTCTCATAATATCCTCCTTATCAACGTTAAAACGCTGTCTATTTTTAAATATGATCTTCCCGAGTTCATCACGCAGCTTTATTGCTCCCGAGAACGGGAGATAAAATTTGTCTTCGTTTGTGATCTGGATATATACATATCCAGTTGAACTCATCTGAACATCAATATTAGCGACTGCCATACAAAGACTCCAATGGTTGATAACGTGGCGTAAACGGGATCACAGGATCACAAGGTTTCCTTCGCATCAGCAACCAGGAGGTTGATCTGCTCCTGGTCGTTGTCCGCAACCGCGCAGTCAAAGCTTTCCACCTGCGCGGAATTCTCGCCGAACGCCTGAATAATCAGGGCTCGGTCGGCATTGTCGGCTTTCGACTTATCAGGAAAGATATATTGTACTGAATGACTTTTGTAATAGTCAAGCAATTTTTGCAAGTCCGTGCACTCACGCAAGGACTCACAATGGAGATGCTTCTTGACCGACGCCTGCTGCTCGTACTCATTGATGCCGTATTCTTTCCATAACGCCTCAATTTTTTCATATCCGGCCTTCAGGCGGGCTTGCACATCCTGAGCATCGGAAGCTTGTGAAGTCTCAGGAGCCTGCGGAGCATCAGGAACCTGTGGAGCATCAGGAGCCTGCGGCAGACCCTCCCCGGAGAGTTCTCCATCGGAATACACCCGTGATTCAAACACGTCCGGGCAATACCAGGCTTGTCCGTTTGTGATGGCCCGCGCAAACAACATATTGCGCCCGTACTTTTTGTACATCTCGCTACTGATGCCGGCGGCCTTCGCATCGTCCTGCGTGAACGTACTGAATCCGACGGACTCCCACTTGCCGCCGGTGAACTCACTCCGCTCAAAAAATTCAATCGTGCACGATTGCGCGGACAACTCCTTGACGCGGAAATTGTACTTACCGCTTTTCTTGATGCCAGTAGCGATTAGATCTGCGCCAAGTTCGACTTTGCCTTTAATGATGTGAATCCCGGACATCGACGCAAAGGGCCCAAACCCATTTTCTGCCCCGGCCAGAATTTTTGTAATGGCTTGGGCTTCTCCTTTCACGTCCTGAAAAAATCCGGACGCGGCGAAGAGTTTGCCGACTTGTGTCAAGGTCAGGTCGTTTCGCACACTGGCGGTTTCAATGGCTGTTTCAATTTTTGCTAACTTGTCCATGATTTTTCTCCTTGAGAAACGCCCCGTGCCGTGCACAGGGCATTATATGATTTAGAAATGTCCGTACAACGGCGTATTCCACTCCTGCGGTCGCAGGAGGGATTCTCGCTGGCTCAGCAACAGCGCGTTTAAGTCAGGCCGTTTTGTCAGCGCCTCGTACAGTGTACGAGGGATGACGCGGATCTGCTGCTTGCCATAATCGTCTGGCCCGTAGTCTA
>WJLE01000025.1 GCA_014728655.1 Candidatus Uhrbacteria bacterium | reverse complement strand
GTATAACCGATTATTACAGATTTGTCAAGGGCTTTTTGGGGCAATTTCTTATTAAATTCCCTAATCCGCTCGAGGATACTGAAAGTGCGGATTCACTTAGCTTCTCTAATTCTGTCATCATTCCTCCTGGTACTTACCATTAAGGGCCGGCACACAAACACTGCACCCATGCTCATTGCAATACGCCAGTACTCGCGTCGTGCTCGGCACCCAACCTTTGCGTGCCCACACTTCGAGATCACGCCCGTTTCCAACAAACCTGCATACCGGATACCGATCACACAAGCCAGTCTCACGCGCCTGCTCAATCAATTCAATATCGTGTTCACGCGCCGCGCGCCAACCGTACCAGCGCGCCCGCAGCGCAATACCGAGTTCTTGATCCCGCACCAGAGCACAGGCTGTCAGCTCGCGGCAACGACGACAGCCCGCCGGCGCTTCGCCGCGCAAGATCGACGCTGCTACATAATCGTCAGAGCGCGCGTCTGCCGGAGCCGATAGCAGCAAAACCACAATCGCTATTGCTGAAAGCTTGCGTACCATTCCTCGAAATCCTTTCGCATGTATCCGGCAGATTGCTCAGTGCTCATCAGCTGGTCCAAATTGATCAAGTAGGTCTGCACTCTTTTCAACGCCTCATACGAGCCATAAGCGTATCCGCAAGCGTATACCGAGAACAGCACTTCAAGCTGCTCCTTGTTCAGATTCTCGTTCTTAAAAATATCGCGTATCAACCCTTCGAACATGTCAATCATCCGTAGCTCCTTTCCCAAGAAACGAGGTTGGGCTAAGTTCTAGCCGTGTTCCTTGAGGGCGGGCTGGAGTCCACCCTCAAAGAGAGAAGGAATCACCTCCTTTCGACCTTGCCTAACGCTTACTCAGTCTGCTCAATCTCCTCTTGAATAGCCGCCTCCTTCGGATCCTCCTTATACTCGCCGCGTCCACTCTTGAACCATGCCCAGGCCGCTTCCATTTGTTCCTTGGTTGGCTCGTGGTCCAAGACGTGGACTATTTCCTGCGGCTTCCACTTCCTTATATAGTAATCGCTCTGGCCCTTGAACGTAATTTTATCCATCGAAAGCGTGGACACCTCACCGGTCGTGCGGCTCTTGTTGACACGCACAATCTGCCCGTACACCGGCCCGCGCCACCCGCTGCGCAGCGCCCATTGGCCCTTTTGATAATCACGCTCAAGGCGCTCTAGCGCTTCCTCCGGCACCACAGCCTCGTAAACCCCCTCCCAATAGGCCAGCCGGTTCTTGTTGTGCCAAATCCAACGATCATAGAACTGCGCGCGCGACTGCGCAACGTGTGCCTTATGCGCCTCCCACTGCTTTTGTTCTTCCGGCGTGAGCGGACGCTGATTGGCCTCGTCGTACTGATTGCCGATATGCTCGTTGCGCCACTGACGCAAGCTCCAGGACCAGTCTTTGATTTCACGGTCGCGCTCCCACTTGCGCAACCGCGCCTTAATCTTTTTGATCCTCCGCCGTACAACGTCGTGCCGTTTCAGGTATGCGGCGTGCGCTTCTGGTCGCGTAGCGCGATAGGCCCAGCGTTTGGCCTGCTTTAGCGCCGCGATACCCTTGCGCGCATGTGACTCCATGCGCTCTTTGTCCTTCCGCGCACGATCCTCACTGTGATGCCCAACGAGGATAGGCTGGCCACCCTCGAACCGCGCAGCAACCGCCTCGCTAGCTTCCAGGCGCTGATGCCCATGCTGTGCGGCGTTATCGGCATACATTTCCAGGCGTTCAGCCTTCGCAGCAGCCCGCTCTTCAATGGTGCTGCCCTCCTCCTCGATCTCGTCAACGAACGAGAGCGCAATGTCCTCACGGCGTGGCGACCACACCGCGAAGAAGTAACCTTGTTTGGGTGCGCGCCCAAACCCCTCCGATGTCAGTGCCGCCCACAACAGGCGCGGCACGCGTCCACAGTACAGGCGCAGCTTGTCGTCGTCCAGGTCATACGTCACCTCATTGATTTCGCCCTCATATTCTGCGAAATCGAACGCATTGAGGCACTTGGAGCAAAGCGGCTTATAGCTCTGCTCTCCACACCGCTCACAACCTTTCTTCCCCATCACTTCCCCCTTTGCTTATGTCGCGCCGCACGCTGTAACTTGCGGAGCTTGCGCGGCGCCACCGCCGTCCAGCGGCTCTTAGTCTCCTTGTTATTCGACTCACGATCTTTCAATGTTTTCATCATCTGCCTCCTTGGTAAAACTGTGGGCCTGATTGCCCAACGCCGGGTAACGCCCCCCTACTCAGTAGTGGATTATCACACAGTCGGTAAGCGTGTCCCAACCACGTGGGGTCAGCAGCGGCGTGTTCGTGCAGGAAAAGGCCAACGATCTCCAAATGCGCCGAACTGCGCTCATTTATTGTGACGATATCTTGGTACACGCCATACCAATGCGCATATCTAGGGTCACCATAAAGGCAAATGCCCGCTTTGACCCACACAGTGTCGGCATCAACAAACGACACCGGATCAGCCTTGAACTCTGCAAATGTGGTCAGGGGCTTTTTCGTCGCCACTTCGTCCCACTCGCTACAACCAACGGCGCGCCCATCAATAGCCGTGCACACGCCGCCACGCTGAAAGTAAATCTCCTTTGTCGATGGCGACAAAACTAACTTAGGCATTACGCACCTCCTGTGGCGGACGTGACGGCATCAACAGCGCATAGAACGGCTTGTGCTCAAAGACTATCGGGCTGCGCCAGTCAAGGAACCGGATGGTCAGATCACCCTTGACCGGCATGTTGGCGATGTCCAACAAAAACCCACGATTGCAGTTAAACATCGTTAGCTCGGATGGCTCATCGCTCTTGTTGATCGACCGGTTGCCGAGCCCCACGCCGATATATTCCTCGTTAAACTCGGCCAACCGTGCGCACAGGTCTTCGATGTTCCAGGTGTATTCCTCCCTGTCTTGTTTCTTAACACCATTGATCACGCGGTCAGTGTGTGGATAACTGCATTTATAAGAATAAAGTTTAGCACGCTTGTCTTTGGTCTTGTGCAGATATCCCCGGCCAGCTCTCCCGCTTCGGTCTTGCACCAAATATGTACCGCGCAGACTGGTCGCAGGCTGTTCGAAGACCCGGTGCAGCCTATGCCCATCCGTAGCTTCGGCATAGTCGTCAGCCAAGTGAATGCTCATTATGAAGCGCGATGTATAGGTTCTCGCCCTCGCCAGGCTAATCCACCAGTTCTTTAACGCTTCTGCCCTTGATCTGGTTACTACAACTGTTCCTTCAGTGTAAAACATCATTCCCCTTTCGGCCATAGGTATGGCCACTGACCGTCAACTTTCACCGCCGGTTCAAGTTCTGGCCAATATTGCCGGTAGTGCTCCGGGGCTTTGGCTAGAAGCACCCGACGGTGCATCAAGTGAAACTCATCGTCCCCAATCCATGGCGGCATCCCGGTATCAGGCAGTTGCTTAAACAAAAAAGCCCAATGCGTAAGCCAGCGCGTGATCACTTCGCTTCGCCAATGATCGCGGCGACTCATTTCGACCGCACACGCCAGCCCATACTGAGCTAGAGCGCGCTCATACCCACGCCACATTTTGCTGGCAGGGTGATGCTGCCAACCACCACGAATCAGCGTCAGTGCCTCTCGGTAGCACTGATTGCCGAGACGCGCATTGTCTAGCACAGCGGCTGACAGATCAAACCGATGATATGGAAGGAACATCTGCATCACGCCTCCAAAAAATACTCGTAGTCGCCGGGGCAGTTCCAGGTTGTTGACTCTTCCCAGTACCCGAAAACGACCCGTTCAGATTTGCCGCCCCAACGGATGGTTACGTCTATGCGCTGCTCAAATACGCCGCGCGCATAGTCGGCCTCAACATCATGAACACACTCAACTTCAAATGTGACCGGTAACCAATCTTCCACGCCAGCGCCATCGTTCAGGAATTTGATAGCCACTTTGATGAACATATCCGGATTCTCCCGGATAGCATCGAGCTCTCGCTGCTCGTCAGCGTCAACGGCAGCACGGGCTTGCTCAATATCGAAAATTTTGCTGTAAAGATCGCCTGTGTGTTTCATGTTGGCCTCCATCTGTTCGGTTGACCTTTCTATTACTAGTATAACGGGTTTTACAGATTTGTCAAGTGTTTCAAGCGGGAACCCAGCCCTGTCATCACACCTCCTCAAACCAGTCGGTGTCGCAGGAAATCCCGTCCTTTGACAGCGCATTAACCGTAGCTGTCGCCTTATCAGCAACATTGTGATAGTCGTAGACAAAAACCGGAACGTCTAACAACGAGACGATAAGCGGCTCAATCTGACTCCACTTTCCTCCGCCCAAACCGCAGCCAATGCGCGGCATATGCACCGATGCTCCAAGCTCAGATGCGCGCGTATTGACTTGTTCCAGCGCC
>WJLE01000181.1 GCA_014728655.1 Candidatus Uhrbacteria bacterium | reverse complement strand
TCCCGATCCCTCGTCACTTTTGAATACACGCAACCGCAGTAACGCTGGCGATAGATGCCGGCGTTTTTGCTTCGCCGTTGGGACGCATCCTCCCCGCCGTTCTTCTTCCAATCGCGGTCGATGTATGGGATTCCGAATTCTTCTGAGAGTGCGTATCCGATCTCGTTGATCGTCGAGATTACCTTGTTTCGACTCACGCTCATGGTGGTGGTGACGTAATCAAATCCGTGATCCTTGGCGTACGCAAACGCTTTCCGCATGCGATGCCGCATGCACTTTTGGCAACGTGGACCGTTCTCGCTCTCCGTCGCATGTCCGCGTACGTCGGAGTGCCATGCCGTCGGATCCTGTTTCACTTCCACAAAAGGGATCCCATAGGCATCCGCCATCGCTCGGGCTGCCTCCGCACGAAGCTGAAATTCTTCGGAGGGATAGATATTCGAATTTTCAAAATAGAGCGTGACCTCAAAATCCGGAACTAACAGCTCCGGTATGTAAGAGGAACAAACGCCGCAACAAGCGTGAAGGAGGAGTTTGGGTTTTGAGTAAGCTTCTTTCATGGATGAATAACGTAACAGATCAATCACATCTGTAAAATGCCATCCCGAGCCTGTCGAGGGACCCGTTGATGCTAAAGGCCTTTCAGCGTAATCGTGATGGCCCGGTGTCGGCGCTTGGTACGCATCCTTCGGATCAGATCGCTTCTACGAATCCCCCTCCGCCTCTGGCGGATCGGGATGACAGATAAAACGTCATCCGTAATTCGAAATTCGCAATCCGTAATTTTTTATTTCTTCGTAAACACCCAGCGCCCATCCCAGTCGTCCGTAGGCGGATGATCCAGGAAGGCCTGTGAGCGCTCGCAAAGTTTTTGAACGGATTTGTTCTCCGGTGTCACCTTTAGCATCTCCTGACACTTCCGACTGGCATCGGCAAACCGACGGCCAAAATAATCATTTAACGCATCCTCATAGGCGACGACAGCCTCCTTCTGTGCAACGCTTGCACGATCCTTCAAGGCGACCACTTCGTAGATGGTTACGGGTTCACGCTTACCTTTAACCGAAACCTTATCCAGTTTCCGGACTAGGACTTCTCCGCGCAGTTCATCAACCGTTGCCTGTGAGACTAATATACGAACGCCATATTCTTTCGTGAGGCTTTCCAGTCGTGACGCGAGGTTCACGTGATCCCCGAGTACGGTGTAGTCCGTATGCACCTTTCCACCGGTATTCCCCACGATCATATCCCCGGTGTTCATCCCCATCCCGATGCGAAATTCATGATCCCCGAACGCCCGATCCTCATTCATCTGATCCAACGCGCGGTTCATGTCGAGCGCGGTTTTTACTGCTCGGAGCGCATGATCCTCCTGATCAAATGGCGCGTTCCAAAATGCCATCACGGCATCACCGATGTACTTATCGAGCACGCCATCGTGTTTAAAAACGATATCCGTCATCTGATCCAAATAGCTATTCAGATGTGTAACCAGCTCTTCCGGTTCCATGGATTCGGAGATGGATGTAAAACCGCGTATGTCGCTGAAGAACACCGTCATCCTGCGGCGCTCCCCACCTAAATGTAGCTTCGTCGGATCCTCCAGGATCGTTTCAACCACAGACGGACTGACGTACCGCGAGAATAATGCCTTGATCTTCCGACGCTCCTGTTCGGAGGTAATACGCCGCTCGAGGGAGACAACGGCATAAATAAAGATCAGGACGAACGTAGGCCAGACCACATCAACGATATAGCCCAGATCAAACGCCAGGAATGCCAGCAGCAGCACCCCCATCCATAAAACGATGAGCGCCAAGGTACTCCACCGTGCACGGAAATGCGAAACGATGTATCCGAGTCCAAGCCCGATGATGATAAGCAAGAGTGCAGTAAACCAGAGCGGAGACTCCATCAGCCAGTCCCTTGCCAGCAGTGTATGCACCAACGCCGCATGAACCTCAACGCCCGGCATGGGGGTTCCTATGGAGGTTGGTGTCAGTTGCTCATCATGTAAATTTGGTGCAGTGGATCCAACGAGCACAACACGATCCCGAATCCGTTCCGGAGAGATGCGATCTTCCAGAAGTTCCTGAGCCGTCATAGTCTCATAGACCCGTTCCGGTCGTCCGGGGTAATGCACAATCAACTGCCCGAGGGAGTCCAACGGAGCATCACTCAACAACAAAGACGGATCCGCAAGCTTCGCAACCTCGTATCCGAACGCCTCGGAGATTCCTTCGATGGTATGCTCCACCCGAACCGGCAGCCGACGGACAATTCCGTCCGGATCCGGAGGCGTATTACTGTGTCCGATACGAACCGCAGCATCCGTGATCGGTTCAATCGGACGAAGGACGCGATCGGGATTGTACGACAACTCCCCTGCTGTCCGAATCAGTTGCAGCTCTTGAGGAAGCACCACATTCCCTGCATCCAGAATGGCGGAGGCAAGCGCATGATCGTTCGAGGCATCCTGTCGTTCCGGGAAGTTCACGTCGTAGCCGATGACCCTGGCACCGGCGTTCGAAAGCTTGCGGACGATCTCCCCATGCACGGAACGATCCCATGGCCATCGTCCAACGGAGCCAATCGATGCATCATCGATCGCGACGATCAGGATGGACGGATGCGGCTCCCGATCCAGAAAGAATCGGTCCGAGGCCTTATGACTCCAGGATTCCAAGGCACCGCTCAGGGATGCGAAGATGCCGAACAGTACGATCCCCGCACTGATGACCATCGGCCGCCAGGGAGCTTCGATCTTCTGATTACTGGATGACTTGCGCATGCGTGCGAATCCTCAGGAATCTATCATTACCCGTTTGTCTGATCGTAGAC
>WJLE01000180.1 GCA_014728655.1 Candidatus Uhrbacteria bacterium | reverse complement strand
GGTGAGGAGTTCCATAGGTGGGTTGTCAGGTTATCAGGTCTTCAGGTGATCGGATTTGAGAGAGATCATTTTGTGCGTGACCATATTCGATGGGCTTATGCTAATCCTGCAAACCCGACGACCTGAAAACCCGATCACCCAATCGTGTCATCCGCCGTGGGTGCGCCCTTTCGTGTTCGCAGCAGTTCCAGCAGCATCTCCTTCGTCACTGCCTTCATCACGATGATTAGAATGGTATAGACGGCAATGGCGATGATCATCGTGAGTGCCAAGGACTGGTTCAGGAACGGCCGGGCAATGGCGATCATGATCAGGGAGGCGATGAGTGCCTTCCCTGTTGTCATCCAGTTCAGTTTCATCTTGCCGGCAACGACGGTCATGATGAGTGTGATGATTGCGATAGTCACTTCGCTAAAGACCGTCAACCATGCCGCCGCCCAAATGCCATACGTTGGAATGAAGAGGATGTAGAGGATCAGGGTGACCAGAGCAACGGCGATGTAGTAGGGGAGCATGGCTTTCTGTTTATCCAGTGCCACAACGGCATGTGAGAAAATCGTCCCCAGGTAGATGCTTCCCGTGGCAATCATCAGGATACGTAACACGTCTCCGCTGGCCAGGAATTCCGGTCCTGCAACGAGCACCATGGCCTGGTCGGCAACCAGCAGCGTCCCAAAGATCATAGGCATCGTTAGTAGCGCAAAGGCATCAAAACTCCGTCGAATCAGCTTGGAAAAGCGTTCGTGATCCCCCTTGCTCCAGGCATTGGCAATGATCGGTAACAGTACACCGGCGTACATGAAGGGGAAGGTCGCCAGGATCTCCAGTACGCGATAGGCCGCACCGTAGATCCCGACTTCGCTTAGGGGTCGAACCCAGCTCAAAATGAGCGTGTCACTCTTAAAATAGATGAGGGTGAACAGAATGGAGACGCCGATCGGCCAGGCGCGCTGAATGGTTAGTTTCCAGAAGCTCCAGTCGAATCCGAGTGTGAACTTGGCATATCGCCGTGCGATGAGGAAGTTCACCAGGAAGTTTGCCGTCCCGGCAAGCGAGACAATGAGGACGACCGGGATCAGGCCCCAGTTTAACGACATGGCCAAAAGGACGCCGAGGAGCAGAACGACGCGGCCGGTGACTTCCGCAATGGCGACGACGTGCATCTTCAGGTGTCGTTGCTGCACGCCGATGACGATCTGGTTCAACGCTGTAAAGAAGAACGAGCCCCAGATCGCAAAGAGCGCCATCTTGAGTTCCCAGGAATAAGGGGTTAGTAATCCGATGACCGGAGCAAGGCTTAGAATGATGAGCGCACTAAAGCATCGGAGGCTGAATACGGCAGACACGGCACGATCCTCGAACGGTTTATCCCCGCGTCGTTCTCCGAGCATCTGCACGACCATGACGTTCAGTCCCATGTCGAGCACAATGGCAAACACCTGGAGGAATGCGTTCGCCGTAGAGTACGCGCCAAATCCTTCCTTTCCAAGCAGTCGTGTCATGAGTCCAACCACAATCACGCCGAGAATGGTCGAGACGACCTTCCCGGCGACTTGGACTGCCGTGTTTGCGGCTAATGCTCGGGCGAGCGACATGCACCTATTCTGCCATGGTTTAGCTAATGCGGATAGGGAAATCACTGATGAATCCGCACCTTTCCACAGTGGTGCGTATCGTCGTAGTTCATTAAGTTTTTTAAGATGATAGCGAAAAATGTCAAAAAGAATTGACGTAACGTTACAAAACGGGTATCTTTTTTTGTATCGTAAGGTAAAATCAAACCAAAAATAAATACGCCCTATGTTTCAAATCCTTCGTAGCAGAACTTGGCAAACCGTCACAACCACTCTGTGGCTTGTCGGGTTCTGTTTCGTTTCAGCGGGCACGATGCTCCTACCGGAAACAGCGTATGCGGAGTGGCGCGGTTACGGAGGTACGGTCAGTGATACGTACGAAGAGATCCGCATGAAGGTCGGGGAGACGCGAACCATCATTCTGACCTATACGAACACGGGTTCCAAAACGTGGCAGCGGGGTACGGGTTACGAAAAGGTGAACCTGTTTTTAGTCGGTTCCCACACCTCTTCGATTCAGGATTCCTCCTGGATCGATCGAGAGACACCGGGTGCCATCCGTGATTTAAGCGTTGCTCCGGGTCAGAAGACCACGGTGCTCTTTAAGATCCATGCGTCCAAAGCGGGAACGTACACGGAGACCTTCCGGCTTGCTGCGGATGACGTTGCCTGGATGCGAAACGCAGAGACCAAGCTCGTTGTGCGTGTTACAGGTTCCGGCACCTCCAATGTAACCGTCACTCCCAAAACCGTTTCCTCCCCTGCGCCGACTCCGGCCACACGGGTCACGCAGCCCGTACCCGCGGAATCCGCGGCCGCAACGTATCGCGGGGTGTTACTCTTGAAGTCTACGCGCGGACTGACGTTGAAAGGGGATGATACCGCGATCGTCACGTATGGGTTTAAGAATACGGGAAACGTTGCGTGGAAAACGCGTTCGTTACGGCTTTCGTCCGTGCAAACTGCGGTGGCGACTCCGAGCAATTCTTGGGTCTATCACAACACTTGGGAGGATGGCGTTGAAGCGATTAAAGAGCATTCCATGACCAATCCGGGGGAGCTTGGATTTTTAACATTTACCCTCAGTGCTCCACCGAAGCGCGGGGACTACACCGTACGTTTCGCACTATTTGCAGACGGACAGAAGGTGAATGACGCGTACGTGGATATTCCGGTGACCGTGACTTCGGACGGATCCTATCAGCTAGATCCTCCGATGAAGAATCCCACCACTCCGTCCAGCCCGTCTACACCCACGACGTCCGGCGAGATGCCGCGAGCGATTGATTTCGTTCCGCATGAACCGATCATTCGTGTTGGGCTGTTTCGGACGATTGATGATCAGATGAAAGTGAAAGGCTACACCGGACCGTATCGGGTATTCCAGGGTCATCAGACGATCTGCTCGCTGACCAAAGATCAGGAGATTACGATTCGGTACGATCGCACGAATCAGGTCTACAAACTCAGCGGTCCCGGTTGTACGGGTCAGTCCAATCAGCCGTACCAGGTGCAGCGCACGGATGGGGATTGGAAGCCATTAGAGATGTCGGACTTCCACCGTCCGGTGAGCTGGTATCCGGGCGCGGATGACAATAAGTTTCGCGGGATTCTGGAGCTGCGCTATGCCAAGGATGATCCGGATCATGACGTCTGGACCATCAACGAGCTGCCGATGGAGCTGTACCTGAAGGGGATTGCGGAAACTTCCGATCTTAGTCCCTTGGAATATCAGAAAGCGCTCCTCATCGCGGCGCGTACCTACGGGCATTATCACTGGACGCGAGGCACGAAGCATGCCACACGCGGATTCCATGTGGATGGGAAGTATGACCAGGTCTATCGTGGCTATGGAGCCGAAGCACGCAGTCCGAAGATCGTCCGAGCCGTGGAAGAGACACGTGGTCAGATCGTTACGTATGGAGATAAGCTCGCCATCACGCCATACTTTAGTCGTTCGGATGGACGCACTCGTGACTGGGGCGAGGTCTGGTATGGCGGCTCCAACTATCCATGGCTCAAATCCGTTCCGGTACCGCATGATCATGGTCGGACGCTTTGGGGGCATGGCGTTGGCATGAGCGCGACGGGAGCGTTGGGTATGGCCAAAGACGGAGATCATTACGTCACCATCCTGAAGCATTTTTATTCGGGGATTGAACTCCAGAAGTTCTACGAATAACTATGTCAGGAGCAAGACGACGGGATCCGGTAGAAGAACTTCGGAGTCGGAAAAAGGCTCAAGCCGCCTCAAAGGAACCGGATAAGGAACTGACGAATGCAGAAAAGCGTCGTCAGCGTGCGTTAAATCGAATCAAGCATCGAGCATCTCGCGATTCCGCGCGGAGCGAGGCGCATAAGGGTGTACAGGAGAACGTGATGCG
>WJLE01000179.1 GCA_014728655.1 Candidatus Uhrbacteria bacterium | reverse complement strand
CTTCTGGGATACGGGATGCTCAGTGTGGGCATGATCTTCGCCGCGTTCCTGTTTCGGGGCGGGCGCATGAACGCCGTGATCTTCTGGCTCTTCCTGATCAACGGCGTTTTGAACGCCCTCTACATCTTTGAGCCTTTTGTGGGACTTGGCGGCCCGCCGATTGTGCTGGCGCTGTTCAACTATACCGTCCCGGTGGCGACGGCGCTGGTGGCGCTGCAACTCCACAGACGCCGGAGCGCGATAGCGAACGGGAGTTGAGGATCGACGGGGCCAGCCGAATAATTCGTCTTCTTCCACCGTTGAATCTACGAGAGATAGTGGACGTTCGTGTAGAAAAAGGAGCGGCTGACATACAGTCTTCCGGCGCGGCAAGAGTCCCCGTCAACCTGCCGGTGACGGGCAGTCTTACACTTTGGTATGTAGTCTCCCTAATCATCGCCATCCTGATGACCATCGCATCCCTCGCCGGTCTTCTCTACTCTGATCAGCTCTACCCAACGGCGGCGCTGCGACAATCCTTCATGGCCACAGACGTGGTCAATCTATTGATTGGACTGCCGATGCTGCTGGGATCAATGTGGTTCGCGCGGCGTGGTAAGCTGCTGGGGCTGCTTTTCTGGCCCGGCGCGCTCCTCTACGTGCTCTATCACTACATCGTCTATACCTTCAGCCTGCCGCTCAACGTGGGCTTTCTCCTCGCCCTCGTGCTGCTGGCGTCCAGCGCCTACACGACCATTGGTCTTGTCGCCAGCATCGACAGTCGGGCAGTGCAGCGGCGGCTTGCGGGCGCCGTCCCGGCGAAATTCGCGGGCAGGGTGTTGTTCGGTCTGGGTGTCGCCTTCGCTCTGCTGGTCATGAGCACGATCATCGGCGCCCTTCTACAGGGTACAGACATCGCCAAAGCAGAATTGGGGCTGCACGTCTCCGACTTCATCATCACGCAGGCGTGGATCATTGGCGGCGTGTTGCTTTGGCGGCGTGAACCGCTCGGTTACGTGACCGGCGCCGGTCTACTCTTCCAGGCCAGCATGTTGTTCGTGGGACTACTCGTCTATTTCGCCTTACAGCCCCTGATGACCGCATCGCCGTTTCCGGCGGGGGATTTCGTGGCGATTCTGGTCATGGGCCTGGTCTGCTTTGTTCCTTTCGGACTCTTTGTGCGCGGTGTAGTCTCAAAAGGACGGACATCATGAAGAACAGGGGAATTGCTTCCACAGATTGGTGCAGTCTCTACAAGATCGGTGGTGTAGCCACGCTGATCTTGCTCACCTATTCCCTGGTCACGGTGATCATCATGATGGTGTTGGGCCCACCGCCGGAGGCTATCCACGAGGTGTTCGCCATGTTGCAGGAGAACGAGCTCGTGGGACTCTTGCGCACTGAGGTTATCTGAAAACAGACGTATGTCTCTATTGAGATGCACCTACGAGAAAAATAGTACCATGAGGTGAACAGAACGATGTCAATGAAACTGGATGATCTGTATCCCTTACAGAAAAAAGATGCTTCTCGTGCCGGTGAAGTGCTGGTCAGCGCCTTTGAGCGCGATCCGGTGTGGCAGATGCTTTTTCAGGATGCCACCCCGGCACAGCGTATCGCCGCCTTTGAAGCGCCCATCCGCTATTGCCTGAAATACGGGCAGGTCTACGCGCCCTCGGCGGCGCTGGAAGGTGTCGCGGCCTGGACGCCGGGTAAATTGGCCGAGATGACGCTCTGGCGGATGTTGTTGAGCGGCGCAATGGGGGCGGGCCTGAGAATGGGCATGACCATGAGCAGGAAAATGATGCAGGTCTTTGCACCTATCGAAGCAGACCGCAAAGCCATCATGCGCGGCAAAGACTTCATCTATCTACTCGTCATCGGCGTCGCCCCGCAACTTCAGGGGCAAGGGCACGCCGGTAAGTTATTGCGGGCGCTATTTGCAGAAAGCAAGCGCGCCCAAGTGCCCATCTACCTGGAAACCCAGACTGAGAGCAACGTGCGGCTTTATGAATATTTCGGCTTTGAAGTCGTCAAGGAGATGGAGCTGCCCCTGGTTGCGTTGCCCATGTGGGAGATGGTGCGAGAAGCAT
>WJLE01000178.1 GCA_014728655.1 Candidatus Uhrbacteria bacterium | reverse complement strand
GCGCGTACGACACCTTCCCCTGCATCCAACGTTCGTTCATCTGTTCTGCCGCGCGCATGAACTGCCGATACAATCGCAGCTGCGATGCCAGATCCGGACCTTCCTCTTCCACATCTTCCACCAGGCTCGGGATGATGAGACGGGATTTGATAAGCACCAGCTTGGCTGCAATCACCAAAAAATCCGCCAGTTCCTCCGGCGGAATCTTGCCCTTATTTGCCTGGACGTGACTCACGTACTGATCAGCGACGTGACTTAGGGAAATCTCCGAAATATCAAGTTCCTCCCGCTCCACCAGCTGGAGCAGGAGGTGCAAGGGGCCTTGAAATTTCTCGATTTGTACGGTGACGGACATGCTGGAGGTTGTAGGTTTTAGGTTGTAGGTTATCGCCCTCCAAACCATTTATCTCTAAAAAAGCAAAGAAAATTTACCACTTCTCATTCATTCTGACAAACATCTAACCCTGACATTACACATACGAGAAATTTCTTCCAATCATCCATCCGCGCAAAGTAAGCGTCGCGTATAACAACTATTAACCGCGTTACGATCCCTACCGGTGTCTCAACCTCCGAGACCGATCCATACGCGATACGCAAAAAGTTTCGATAATCATTACGTGTACCGCGCCGATGCCCTTCCGCGATATTGGACGGGATGGATACAACGGCACGCTTGATTTGTGCAGAAAGTCCAAAAACCTCTGTTCGCGGAAACGGTTCGACAGCTGATAGATTGCAACCACTAACTCCATCGACTTCTGCCAAACCACCAAGCACTGATACGACCGAATCTTCCTTTCCACGCAGCAATCAAAAACTTCCAACCTATTTCCGGATCTGAATATTCGCTTCTCGCAACGCCTTATCGGGAAGTTCTGATGGCGCATCCATCATATGATCCTTCGCATTCCCATCCTTTGGATACGGGATCACCTCTCGGATATTCGGCTCGTTCGCAAGCACCATGACCACACGATCCTGACCGGACGCGATTCCACCGTGTGGGGGCGCTCCGTACTCGAATGCTTCCAGCATGTGCCCAAACTTACTCTGAATGAGTTCTGAATCAAGGCCAAGCAGCTCGAAGACACGGTTCTGCACGTCACGTTCGTGGATACGAATGGAACCTCCCCAGATCTCGTAACCGTTACAGGCAAGGTCATACGCATTTGCACGAATGTTCATGATATCCTCCCCCTTCATAAACTTCTCCTTGTCTTCCGGGTGGATCGAGCAGAAGGGATGGTGCATGGCTTGAAGTGTTCCATCTTCCAATGTCTCGAACATTGGGAAGTCTACAATCCAACAGAATGCGATTTCATTTGGATCATTCTTATCCTTCCGGAGGTCCGGCTTATCGGATCCATACTTCTCCATAGCTTCTGCGTAGGTCAAAATCGGAAACGGAACCTGGGCGATCTTCTTCTCCGGTGTCGCTTCTTTCACCACCTTTTCCATTAACCGACTAACCAGATCCATCACATCCTCTCGGGTCACAAAAGACATCTCCAAGTCACACTGGGTGAATTCTGGCTGACGATCGCCACGCTGGTCCTCGTCGCGCAAACAACGCGCAAACTGGAAGTAGCGCTCGAAGCCCGCCACCATCGATAGCTGTTTAAACTGCTGCGGGGACTGCGGAAGGACGTAGAACTGCCCGGGATGCAATCGAGATGGGACGATATACTCACGCGCGCCTTCTGGCGTACCCTTGGTCAGTAACGGTGTTTCGATTTCGGTAAACCCTTCTTCATGTAGAAACTCCCGCATGATGCGATTCACGTTGTAGCGCAATCGCATATTCTTCTGCATGCGCTCGCTGCGCAGGTCGAGGTAACGATATTTCATGCGCACCTCCTCGTTCACCACGCTCGTATCCTTGTCAATCTCAAACGGAGGCGTCTTAGCGGGATTCTGAATCACCACTGTGTTCGCCAAGACTTCGATCTTTCCCGTCTCAATGTTGTCGTTGATCGTCTTTTCATCCCGGTCCTTCACCTCTCCCTCGATCTCCAGCACGAACTCCGGACGGATGTCTTTGACGAGATCTTTGGAGGCTTCATCCAAGCAACTTGGTACGAGCACGACCTGAATCAACCCGGAGCGATCCCGGAGGTCCAGAAAGGTCACCTTTCCCATGTCACGCCGAGCATGCACCCAGCCGTTTAACTTCACGGTTTCACCTGATTTGGAAACCGTGTCTTTGGCAATCGTTCTTGTCATAACGGTTATTCGAATTGTGCGGCTACATTAATGGAAAGTTGTGCCTCTTGTCCATCCTCGCGCTCCATGATGGTAATAAGGTTCGCCAGCAGCTTCTCTTCGACCGTAAAACGGGCCTGATAAACATTTGGTTCCGTTGTTTCTTCCAAATCCGCGATCTTCTCTTCCGGAAGAACTCCGGAATGACTGGACCAAAGCGGCTTGAGATAGAGCTCGCCCGTATCCACATTCACCGCACGAACCTTCACCGTGACCTCCTCCCCAACCGGGGCCTGGTAGGAGCCTTTAATAAGCTCCATCCCTTCAGGGACCACGGAAATGATAAACGGACGGGTATCCGGTGTCATGACCGCGCACGTACCCTCGGTCTCGCCCGCCGGAATCTCACAACCGAACCCTGGCGGACAGACACGTGATTCGTTATCGCACATCTCTCCTTCTCCGACGACCGTTGCCGGTTCTCGCTCATCCGTAACACATCGACCATAGTCTTCGAACTCGGACTCCGCATCCAGATCGCAGATCAGACCGGGGTTACACGGGAACCGCTCCGGACCCCCGCAGACGGATCCCTGCGCGCCGAGCGGACCAAGATCCGTTGGGCGATTCGCACCGGTCTTGGATTCCATGGACATCCAGACGGCTAGACCGATAAGGGCGGCCAGGATGATGATTCCAACCGGGATGAGAAATTTTTTCACGGAAGATTGCGTTTCCTTCATAGTGCTGGCTATTTTACGCGGTTCGCATCAAAGCGTCGAGAACGTCAGATGATTAGACCTGTCCTGAGTAGCACTCGTGAAGCGAGGGCTGCGATGGATTGTTGGGTTTTATTGTCTTGCTATTAATCTAACGATCTAACGACCTAGCAACCTATCTTAAAACTCAAACACCCCAGCCAGTAGAACCCGGCCGGGGTGTGAGATTTTAAGTAAGGAACGATGGATGATTAGGGACTTGCCGTCTGTTGCCAGACCATGGAACCGCCAACCTGCCAGTCGTTGATCCAGTCCATGGACTGACCGCAGTTCCCACCGTGGGGAAGCTCGCTCATGTCAGACCACATCAGGTTCGTCGGAGTCTCCCCGATGAAATCCTGAGTAGTGGTCAGCCAGTAGGGCATTGCTACATCTCCGGATGGATCGTAGCAGGCAATCGCGCCCATGAACGTTCCATCCGCAAGCGACGGCATAGGCTTCCATTCAACCCGGATACTGGCATTAGACCCGGACGGGAACGAAGGCGTGGCACGCAGGGTGTAGGTTTGCCCAAGCCCACCTACGATCTCTTCGGACGGAAGTGACACAATAATGTACTCACCGGGGCCGTCTTTGAGTACTTTGACGATCGTTGCATCCTGCATCTCAACACTTCCGACGTAAAGCTTAAGATTCGACAGGCCATCGAGATGCGTATGCTCCAGCTGGAACATGATGGAACGCCATGCGATGTTCTCGGTCTGCGTGGCATACATGCCCCACTTTGCGAGAGCAACCTCTATACCGTTCATCAGTTCGGCTTGTGGAAGCTGTAATTTAGTCAGCGTGGGTACGCTCTTTCGAAGTACCTTGATGCTATGCTGTGTTGCATCCTCAATGGTAGCCCGCGAACCCCCGTTTTCGAAATACACTTGCGAGATGCGCAGACTGATCGCATCTCCACTTAACGGGCTGTGTTCGGCAGCTACTGCAGGTGCCACCGGTGTGTTCATGCTGGCGGTAACGCGAAGGGTTTTCTTAGTGCCCGGCAGCAGGATATGGGGTCCCACACAGGACTTGCCGGGGTGGAACCAGGTGTTAGCCAATTGACCCGTCGGGCTGCCGGGAAAAAGCTGGTCCAAAACGATCGTTTCGCAATAGGTATTGTCGATGTATAGATGCAGCTTCTCGAAGTCGCGCAGACCTAGCCAAGAAGGGCCTCCGCTTCGGACCTCGATGCGTTCCAGACCAATCGGATGCCCCAAGCCGTTCACCACAACGTCTTCGACGAAGGTGAATTCGGTAATCGCAGAAGGATAGACGTTACCCGACATGGGAGCGTTAGCACTTTTCTGCACCGTGACCAGGGGATCAACCCTCGGCTGGATGTAGAATGGATTCCCCTCGATCAAATCCGTTGATACATCTGATGATTCGAGAGGCTCGTTCGTCTCCCGGGACAGGATCTGATCGAAGAGGATACCTACGTTACCCTTAAACACCATCTCCACGTAGCCGAGATCCGTCGGATGTGTGTCCCCGATGACAAGCAGTCGTCTGGAGTCCCCTTTTTCAAGAACGAACGGATCGTTTAGCAACAAGCTGGCGGACTTCGCATTCTCCGCGATCTCCGTATCGTTGAAGTTCACCGGCCCCATCAGGGTTGCGCCCGTATCCGCATCGACGATCCGTAGGTTGCGGAAATAACTTTCTCCACTTCGTCCTTTTACGCGATCGAACTGCTGATGTGCCTTCAGGGTGAATTGGAGACTATTCAGTTCCAAGTCCTCCACGAACGACATCAACGTCACATCCAAGAACGTTACCGTCTCGGGGCGGATATAGGACGTATTGTCCGGACCATGGAACGTCGCGATGAGCTTGTACTCGTCCAAGGCTGCGGATCCACCAGCGTTTCCGCCAGTTTCTCCCGCGGATCCACCTTGCGTGTAGCTACCTGCTTGCCCACCAACTGAGGGCTCTCCGGCAGATCCTGCGGATGCTTGATCTCCGGCACTTCCGCCGGTCCCGGCCGAATGCATCGGCGCTCCGGCAGATCCTCCACCCGTCCCCGCATCGCGATCATCGCGTGCGTTTGGGATGGCATCCGTTGGCCGTCCACGATGCTCCTCAGCATCCTCGTTCGTTCGTCCGCCGCAGCCTGCGACGTTGAGTACGATCAAAAACAATACGAACAGTTTTTCCATTTTATTTATTTGTCCAAAGTGATTCGCAAGCGGATGGTACCACAAGCTACGGTTTACCCTGGGTTACCGTACCCCGTCAGATTCAAGCTCCGCGCACAATACGCAGAACGTAAAAATATTCCACAAAATATCACGTTTGTCAAGTATTATTGATATATGGCTATTGGCTTTTTGCTCCTGGTTATTGGCCAGAGGCGCGTAGCCCGCAGCTCGAG
>WJLE01000177.1 GCA_014728655.1 Candidatus Uhrbacteria bacterium | reverse complement strand
TCAAAATTCCCTTGAAGCGATTTGTTTGCATCACCGGTGTATCCGGATCCGGGAAGTCCACATTGATGATCGACGTGCTGTATCGTGCACTTGCGCGGGAGCTGCATGGTTCCACGGTGGAACCCGGTAAGCACAGCAAGGTCGTTGGGGCAAAGTGGCTGGATAAGATTGTCGATGTGGATCAATCACCAATCGGAAGAACGCCACGGTCAAATCCCGCAACGTATACGGGAATTTGGACGCATGTTCGTGAGCTGTTCACTTTAACGAGTGAGGCGCGCGTGCGAGGTTATAAAAAAGGACGTTTCAGTTTTAACGTTCCCACGGAACGCGGTGGCGGACGCTGTGAGCATTGCGAAGGGAACGGTCAGATTGCCATTGAGATGCACTTTCTTCCAACGGTTTATGTGAAATGTGATGTCTGTAAGGGGCGCCGGTTCAGCCGGGAGACGCTGGAAGTAAAGTATAGGCAGAAGACCATCAATGACATTCTCGACATGACGGTAGAGGAGGCGCATGCGTTCTTTAAGGATATCCCGCCGATCCGGGACCGGACGAAGACCCTTCTCGATGTCGGGTTGGGGTACATTACGCTCGGTCAACCGGCGACGACATTGTCCGGCGGCGAGGCGCAGCGTGTGAAGCTGGCAACGGAGCTGGCACGTAGGGATACGGGGAAGACGTTCTATCTGTTTGACGAGCCGACAACCGGACTCCATTTTGACGATGTGGCGAAGCTGCTTGAAGTGCTGCACCGACTCGTGAATCGCGGGAATAGCGTTGTGATCATCGAACATAACCTGGATGTGATTAAGAATGCCGACTGGGTGATTGATCTGGGACCGGAAGGCGGAGATCAGGGCGGAACGGTCGTCGCTCAAGGAACTCCGGAAGACGTGGCAAAGGTTAAAGGTAGCTATACCGGGGAGTATCTGAAGAAGGCGTTTAAGAAATCATAAAACCCCGCAGTCTTTTGGACTGCGGGGTCTGTCCGTCGGATGAGAGGTCAGACGTACAGGTCGGATTCGAGGCGGATTCCCGCGGATTTACAGAACGTATCCCTGGAAGGGCAGTGGATATTCCGTGCTGCATGGCTGAGACGTAGCGATTGTGGTTCGGCAACGTCCATGAGCTCATATCGTACGGCAAGCTCCTCCAGGGGAGTGATAAACAGATGCCAGCGCTGTCCCGGATCTAACAGCGGCAGATCTTTTGCGTGAAAATGGTCGTGTGCCCAGGTGCGTTGCAGGTTCAGTGATGCCTGTAGGCGCTGCGGATCGTCGAGTAGTGCGATGTGAGCGGGATGCGGTTCCTGATACGTCCAATAGGTTTCCGTTAGTCCGTTATGAACAGGTCGCTCATGACGTGTCAGTAGGTTGTTGCGCATGCATTCATCGCGCAGACTCAGCATTTGGTGCAGGTTGTAGGCGATGTGGATCGGTCGGCATTGTGTGACCAGGAGCTGCGGATGATGCAAAAACAGCTGTACCCCGTCAATATTCCAACCCTCCAGTACGCGAATGGATTCCTCGAGCGTATCGTTCGCACATGCCAGGTATTCCGTTGTGATCGGTTTGGCAAGCTGATGGATGGAGGTCGCAAACGCGTCGATACTCGTCCGGAACTCGGCGGGATTCGGTTTCGTCACCATCGCGCCGCCATTGGAGAAATCTCGATCCACACATGTTTGCAGGAACTCGATAAACGCCGTGAGGCGAATGGAGAGCCAATCCGTCAGCGCTCGTTCCTTCAGCTCCAAGTGTTGCTGTAGCAGCAACAGGGAACGCAGTACATCGTTCGGTTCAAGCGTTCGGATACCGGGAAACCGTGTCAGGTGTAACTCGATCGCATCGAGATGCCAGCCCATGCGAAGAAATGCATCATGTACGGATGCGTCCGGTATCAGATCGTATGATGACGCAGACGGTGTTCGCGGACAACGATGCGGTTCTTCCCGAAGTAGGCTCAGCTGTTTTCTGACATCCTGATGCTCGCTTGCATAACGATGTCTCCTGCGCTTGAGGATATTTGCTTCAATCATCAGAAGCTCGGGAGCTTCGTTGAACAGACGTCGGACTTCTCCGTTCTCCATCTCACGTCCAAAGATGCTGCGCAACCGTTCGTTCAGTGCACTGAGCGGATCGCTCAGTAGATCCGGGTACTGTTGCAATACGCCCCGGAGTTGCTCCATCGGAATGGCGTAGTTTTTCCGGAACTGATTTAGAAATTGCACCAGATAGATGGTGCGACGGTTGAAGTCGCCTTCGTCGCTCATCAGTACTCGACAGAGTTGTTCGTACGTCCATCCCTCGGACAGGATTTCCTCAACCCACTGCAGCGCTTGCGGATATGATCCGCTTACCTGACGGAGTTGCGTACAGAATCGCAGCTGCAAGCCATCCGATACTCCGAGTGCGGACGCGTGCTGTTGCAGTTGCCGCTCCGCTTTACGTGCGGCGATCTGTGTTGCAGATGGGTTCGGATTTGTCGGGGGTACGGGCTTCGGCGTTGCCGAAGTTGCCGCTTTTGATTTGACGGTGGATTGCGCCACACGTGACGCCTGTACCCGTTGTGCACCCTTGGATGCTCCTGCGATGTACCCCGGTGGAGGCGGACAGTAGCTTCCTGGAAGGACTGATCGACTAAGCCCGGGATCTATAGCATCGGTTCCCTTATCACGGTTCTCTTTTGTCATGATCCGTACCTCTGAACTTCTGAAGGTGCGCTTGAGGCGATTGTTGCACTAAACAGCATTTTTGTGAAGCATGCTAGTCATGGTGGGTTTTTTCACCTAGGGGGATCGTTGGCATGTAACACCGTTCATGAGGCAGTAGAGGCCTTATCAAGTTATATTGACATTCTGTTACAACGGTGTTATAGTGCTAACTATATGCAGCAGTTTGCGTATCGAGCAGTAACGATGCACACGTCATTTCTTGGGCAGATTTTTGGTATCTCCCATAACCATGCATCCCCAAAGATTCTAAGAATCTGTTCGAATCGCTCTGTGCCCAAATCGTTTTAACTAACCAACCATTTTGACACAGGACCGACTCGAGCATCGAGTCGGTTTTCGTTCGTTCACAAGGGAGACCATTGGAATGCATCCTAGGACATCATATTACTTGTATGCGTTTCTAAACCACTTTGCAATCTCGCAGGTGTTTGTGATCTATGCGTTGTACCTGCTGGATCTCGGTCTTGGTCTGGGAGAGATCATCCTGATTAACGCCGCATGGCAGTTTACGATTGTGATCAGTGAAGTGCCCACGGGTGTGCTCGCAGATGGCCGCGGCCGTGTCTGGTCCTTACGGGCCGGCGTGTTGGTGCTGATGATGGCCATGGCGCTCTACGCCTGCGCATCTGGATTCTGGATGGCACTCGCCGCTGAGGTGATTCTGGGAATCGGGGCTTCGTTCCTGAGCGGAGCGGATGAAGCGTGGATCACCGATGCGTTACATCGGCGCGGGGAATCGCATCTGCTACCGAAGACACTTGCGCGCAGTCAGTTGATGCAAAATACGGGGATGTTGCTGGGAAGTACCACGGGTGCTCTGCTCAGTCTGATGCATTTCCGAGTCGTTTATGCAGCCTCCGCAGTCCTGTTTGCGATCTTGTTCCTATTTACCTGTTTTGGGATGAACGGTGCAGACGGGGAGCCGATGCATCGGGTCAAGGAATGGGATGCGTTGCGCCAGAGTCTTCAACGAGTTCGGGCATCCGAGGAACTGCGCTGGTTGCTTATCGTCGTTGTTGGGTACGCGTTCGTTTTTACGCTGAACCATTGGTGGACCCCATTCGCGGAAGGGATTGTAGGACGGTTGGGG
>WJLE01000176.1 GCA_014728655.1 Candidatus Uhrbacteria bacterium | reverse complement strand
TGACCAACTCTCGGAGGGGCTGGTCGTGACCCGCGGATTAGACCGTTCTCTCTTCCTGTACCCAAAACGAGAGTGGGAGCGGCTGGCGCAAAAGCTGGCTGCTCTCCCGCTCGGTAAGTCCGACACCCGTGCCTTTGCCCGACTGATGCTTGCGGGCGCCATGGAGGCGGACGTCGACGCGTCTGGACGCGTCACCATTCCACCGTATCTACGTGATTACGCTCAACTTTCGAAGCGGGTCATTGTGACGGGGCTCTATGATCGTCTCGAAATCTGGGATGAGGAGACCTGGGAGACGTACAGTACGAGAACCGAGGATGAGGGGAATGATATTGCGGAGCGCCTAAGTGACTTAGGCCTCTAATCGCTATGACGTCCATCCATCAAGCCGTGATGACCACGGAACTCATCGATGCCATCCGGCCGCAAGCCGGAGGGCGTTACCTTGATGGAACGTTAGGAGGCGGAACGCACACGGAGGCGCTACTGCAGGACTCTGCGCCAGATGGAGTCGTGTGCTCCCTGGATGTGGACCCTGTTGCGCTAGAACGTGCGCGAGAACGCTTTAAGGGCATGGAACCCCGCTGGATTGGCGTGGAAGCAAATTTCCGCCATCTAGCTGAGGTCACAACCGATCAAGGACTTACTCCCTTAGAAGGGGTCGTACTGGATCTGGGCTTTTCCAGTGATGAGCTCGAGGATTTCAGTAAAGGGATTTCGTTTCAGCAGGATGGGCCCTTAGACATGCGTCTAGGTCCAAAGGCGAATGAAGATGGGTTAACCGCTGCGGACATCGTAAACAGCTGGACGCAGCAGGAGATCGAAACGGTACTGCGCAACTTTGGTGAGGAATCGCATGCTAGAACCATTGCACGTGAGATCCTCAAGGCTCGAAAAGCGGCACGGATCATTGGAACGCTCGATTTGGTGAGTGTGATTAAGAAAGCCGTTCCGCATCGACCATCCAAAATTCATCCGGCAACGAAAACCTTCCAGGCCTTGCGCATCGTCGTGAATGACGAGTTGGAATCGTTACGCATGGCCATTAAGGGTGCACAACAGGTGCTTAAACCGGGTGGACGACTGGCGGTAATCACATTCCACTCTTTGGAGGATCGGATCGTGAAACAGGCCTTTCAGTCCGAAACATGGAGCCCGGTTTATAAAAAACCCCTGGAACCCACCGAAATCGAAATCAAACAGAATCCGCGCGCACGGAGTGCAAAGCTCCGTGCAGCAGAACGCCTCTAACCTCCCGTTACCGAGTTGCGAGTTGTGCCCGCCTGCCGTGCCGTCATGGCGGGCAGGAGTTGCGGGTTGTAACGAATTCGCAATGCGTAATTCGCAATCCGAAATTCAGAAAACAAATACAAAAATGACTCATACTTCAAGAACATACGTACTCACCATGACGAAGCCGCATGAAACGCTTGGCTTGCCGCAGCCCGTGGGTCGACAGATTGCACAGCATACGTCCGTTGCTTGGTATGTGCTGATCTGGTTGTTGATCTTCGGAATGACCCTGACCTACGTCGGATTTATTACGACGTCCTCTGCAAGAGGATTCCAACTTCGGGATGCCGAACAGCGCCTGGAACGACTGCAGAGTGAAGCACGTGCACTGGAGATGGAGGTTGCAAAAGTCTCTTCCATCGGAGCGATGGCCACACGTGCACAGGATCTGGGATTCGTGGTTGTGAATCGGGTGGAAACCGTGAACGCCGCAGGGCATTCATACGCCTACGCCAGATGAGTACGGCCAGTACCGGAGTGCTCTAACATCCGGCCAGGTACTGGGCAGCCCCGGTGTTGAACAGGCACTGGGGTGTTTTGATTGGCGATATGCATTTCGGGTTTTAGGCGATGCGCTGTGGGCTACGAGTCTTTTTACAACGTATCCGGTAGCATGAGCCGATGCAAGGACGTCCGACGCACGATTCGTCATTAGAGGATCTATTGTCTGAAATGCTATACTACGATTTATGAAAACGCGTGTTGGCTCCATTGCACAGCTTCTGTTCGTGGACCTGATCGGTAGCGTGGCCTGGTTCCCGGTGTGGTGGTATACGAAGGGCTTGC
Source organism: Candidatus Uhrbacteria bacterium (assembly GCA_014728655.1). GTDB lineage: Bacteria > Patescibacteriota > Patescibacteriia > 2-12-FULL-60-25 > 2-12-FULL-60-25 > 2-12-FULL-60-25. The sequence goes on along the minus strand of WJLE01000176.1, from coordinate 4,027 downwards.
AGATGCTCCTGCAGTCCGTGTTTCGTGCACTTCAATATCGAGTACGTGCGTACGCGTTTGGGATATGGATTAAAAATTTCTTCGTTCCGATGTATGGGCAGTATGATTGGACCGGAAGGTTGATCAGTGTCTTCATGCGTTTTGTGGTTCTGATCGGGCGTGGGATTGCCATTACCGTCATCGCTTGGGTCTATCTATTGGGTGTGATCGCATGGGTGCTTTTACCGCCGCTGGCACTCCTCCTGTTCTTTCAGGGTGGAGCCGCGGGTATTCTGAATTGATATGGCAGATCCGCAAACACTTGAGCAGCAGGAACGAAACTTTGACGCACAGCGGGATTTGCGCGAATTGCAGCGTACGGAAGGTTTCAAAGAGAACGTCGGACTTCCTTCTGTAGATGGTCTGTTGGTCTGGGGCGCGCCGATCGATGATTTTCATCTCCGGTTCCGGAAGATTCGTAGGTATACGAACATCGGATTCCATCTGACACTTATCATCCTAAGCGTACTGACTGTTGCTGCATTTCTGTATCGTCTCTTTCAACAGGAATCCATTCAGGCGCTATGGACGGCGGAGTTTTGGTTTGCTGGTTATCCGGAGGTGACATTGTTTTGGTTGGGGCTGTTCCTGGATGCCTTTATCATCTTCCGGTTGTTTGAATACAGCCAAGATACCAAGCGGATTCCCGGTTGGGGGAAAAGTTCGGTCTGGCTGCATCACTATCAGGAAACCGCAAAGGAACGGGCGAATTTTCGGTTTGATATCAGTCCGTATGTGGATGATTCAGGTTGGGAAGTCGTTGCCTCGGCTTTTCGACTGGCAAAGAACCTCAAACGGAATGAGATCGGCGTACCCCATCTGTTCGCAGCCGCGCTTTCCTCACAGACCGGGGCACGATTCCTAATGCGTGTTGGGTTGTCATTCGATCGGATGAAAGCTCCGATCGCAGATCTGATCAATAAGGGAGCGTCTGGCGACGGGATTCCGCCGTTGTCAGGCGAAGCAAAGCGCGTACTGATTTCCGCCTATGAAAACGCTCGTTTGGAACATCGGAGGCACGTCACGGCCATCGAGATATTTTTGGAGGCGTTTAAGCAGGATGAACGGATCCAGGAGGTATTTAACCAGGTCGGATATCCGCCGGAGCATGTGATCCATGTCGCAGAATGGATCAAACTTCGGGCAAAGCTCAGGGAGGATCATGATCGATTCGTTCGGTTGGCCATGCTCAAGCCAAAGTCCGCCATGAACCGATCCATGACGGCGAGGGCTACTCCGTTGCTCGATCGGTTCAGCGAGGATTTGACCCTTTCCGCACGTTCCGGGTACTTAGCTCCCATCGTTGGACGTGATCGGGAGATGGGGGAGTTGTTGCGTGCCATTGAATCCGGGCAGCGTTCCGTGATCATGGTTGGACATCGCGGTGTGGGCAAACAGGCCCTCATCGAGGGTTTGGCACGTAAGATGGTCGCTGAAGACGTGCCACCGGAACTGTTTGATCGTCGTCTCGTTAGTATCAATATTCCACAGGTCATCGCCGCAGGCGATGCGTGCCTGGCTGCAGAGCGGTTCTTCGCCATTCTGCAGGAGGTAAAATTATCTGGAAATATTATTCTCGCTTTACAGAACATCGAAGCGCTTAGCGGAACGGGTTCCGGTCCGCTGGATCTTGCCGAGGGACTCGCTTCCGAACTGGGACGTGGTCCGTTTATCGTCATCGGAACAACGACTCCGGAGAACTACTCCAAGTATGTGGAGCGGCGATCCTTGGGTAGTCGACTGATCCGCGTTGATGTACCAGAGCTAAATCCGGATGCGGCCATTCGTGTACTGATGGCTCGTTGCGGTGCAATTGAATATAAAAATAAGGTCTTCTTTACGTTCGCCTCCATTGAGCGCGCTTCCGTGTTAAGTGACCGATACCTGCATGATCGAGCGTTGCCCGCTAAGGCACTCGACGTGATTCGGGAAGCAGCCGTTCTGGCTAGAAAAAAGCGCGGAGAGAACGCTTTTGTGACGGCCGAGGATGCGGCGACGATCATTCACGATAAAGCGAACGTTCCCGTGGAAGCTGTTTCGCAGGATGAATCGCAAAAATTATTGCAGATGGAGGATCATTTGCATCAGCGGATCATCGGGCAGGATGCGGCGGTGGTTGCCGTTGCGCAAGCCATGCGACGTGCGCGTGCGGATCTGCGCGAAGGGAAGCGTCCGATTGCGAACTTTCTGTTCCTGGGTCCGACCGGAGTGGGGAAGACGGAAACGGCCAAGGCGTTGGCTGCCGAGTATTTTGGTTCGGAAACCAACATGATCCGTGTGGATATGTCGGAATATCAGGATGCGACCTCCGTGTACCGGATGATCGGTCAGGCCGGAGATGAACGCGGTGGATTGCTAACGGAGGCTGTACGTAAAAACCCGTTCTCCATCGTTCTGTTGGACGAGATCGAAAAAGCCCATCCGGATATTCTCAATCTGTTCCTACAGGTTATGGACGACGGGCGGTTAACGGACGGTGTCGGGCGAACGATTGATTTTACTAACGTCGTGCTGATCGCAACGTCAAATGCCGGTACGCAGTTTATTCAAGATGAAACACGCAAAGGGACGGAGCTGGAGCGGATTAAGACCATGCTCCTGGAGCAGCAGCTTAAGGGATCCTTCCGCCCCGAGTTCCTGAATCGATTTGATGCCATCATCGTGTTCAAGCCATTGTCCAAAGATGACGTGGAACAGATCACCTGGCTCATGCTTGGTCGAATCGAGAAACAGCTGGAAGAGAAGGGGATGGGCTTCCGGGTCGAAGACGCGGCGGTTGCGTTGTTGGCGGAAGCCGGTTACGACCCATTGTTTGGTGCGCGCCCGTTGCGTCGTGTGATTCAGGATCGTGTGGATAATCAGCTTGCGGACATTCTGCTCAAGGGTGAAGCGGCTCGTCGGGATACGATCGTATTAGACCGGGATGGTGTGATGAAGGTTGAGAAAGCGCCTCCGATTGGTTAGGTTTAGTATTCGTAATAGTATTTGGATGAGTTTCGTATGGTCTGGATGGGGTAGTGATACTAAGACGAACATTCAACCTAATCCTCGGCACTGATGCTTCTCGAACACGCATTGCCTCTTGTCGTCCTGGGCTCCGTCGTATTGTCGGCAGTCTTTTCGATCCTGATTCGTTGGGTTGCGAACCGGACTGCGATCGTGGATGAACCGACGGGCGGACGAAAGATTCATGAAAAACGTACCGCGCTGCTTGGTGGGGTCGCAACGGGTTTAACGATCATTACCGGGTTGGCCTTTCTAACGTATTTTGTGAGAGGGGACGATCTGAATCATGTGCAGGTCATTGGATTCATTATTGCGATTATGGTGCTTTTGATTGGAGGTATCTTGGATGATGCGTTTGATCTTCCTCCTTGGTTGCAGATTCTTTCTCCGATCATCGCATCGATCGTGATTGTGCTTTCGGGAAGCGGCATTATTCAAGTGACGGATCCCTTAAATCCTGGAGCGATCAGCTTGGTGTGGAATCAGTGGGAGGTATTAGGGCTTACCTTGTCCTGGCCCTCTGATCTGTTAACGATCATCTGGCTGCTCGTCGTGACCTATGCCATGAAGTTTTTAGATGGAATCGATGGACTCGTCACGGGCCTTACGATTATTGGAGCGCTGCTCATCGCTTCCTTGGCAGGTTCGGATGCCTACTTTCAACCGGTGATTGCAATGATGGCGTTGATCGTCGCAGGAGCGCATTTGGGATTCTTGCCCTTCAATAAGACGGGATCGATTTTTCTGGGGGAGTCGGGGAGTGTGATTGCAGGTTTCTCTTTAGGCGTGTTAGCGATCATCTCTGGCGCGAAAGTTGCGATCGCTTCTGCAGCACTTGCCGTGCCGCTGGTGGACATCGTCATCGTCGTCATTGGACGACTGGTTCGAGGTCAGTCTCCGTTTAAAGGCGATCGGACACATTTGCATCACCGGTTGCTCCAAGCAGGATTATCTCGTCGTGGGGCGGTACGTCTTATTTGGG